>CAYMXG010000070.1:0-9664 GCA_964394115.1 uncultured Enterobacteriaceae bacterium
ATTGGGGCGTTGCCGCTCCACATCCTCGGCGCCCATATAGATCGTGCATTGCAACCCGAGTTTCGCCGCCATGGTGGCGGTGGCGACCCCATGCTGTCCGGCGCCGGTCTCCGCGATGACCCGGCCCTTGCCCATGCGTTTCACCAGCAAGCCCTGGCCCATGACATTGTTGGCCTTGTGGGCGCCGGTGTGATTCAGATCCTCGCGCTTGATGTAAATGCGCCCCCCGCCCTGCAGGCGTGTCAGGTTCTCGCAAAATGTGATCGGTGTCGGCCGGCACGAATACGTAGACATGAGTTGCACGTATTCGTCCCAGAACGCCGGGTCACGGTACGCGGCCTCGAATGAGGTGCGCAATTCCGCCAGCGTCTCATGCAGGATCTCCGGGATGAAGGCGCCGCCGAACTGGCCGAAGAAGCCGTCCTTGCCGGGGGGGAAGTGGAAGAGTTCGTTGAACATTAGTGGGTGGATGGAAACGTAGTTAGTAGTTGGGGGAGTCCCGGGTAGCCGTGTCCATTCTACCAACTACCGTCTACCCTGTGATTATTGAACGCGACAAAAGGCATCCAAAATCACTGCAAGTTCGTCCGCCTTTTCCAGGTGCACCATATGCCCGCAATCCAGCACGGCGGTTTGCAGATGCGGGATGCAATCCATGACATCCGCGCGGAGTTGCGATTCCCACTTTGCAAAGGTCTGTGCCTGACGGGTCATTACCAGCAACGCGGGAGCGCGGATGCGGCGCCAGCAGGCGCGGGCTTCATCGCGACGGTAAAGCACGGGGTTGACGTGCTTGTGCCTGGGGTCATGGGGTAGTTGCAGTTGTTGGTCGGTGCCCGGGCGCGCCCACTGTTGGGCCATAAATTTCGCCCTGCCTGGGTCGAGGCCGGGCGCCAACTTGCCGATCAGCGCCAGCGCGTCGTCGAAATCCACCAATGGCGAAAACCGCGCGGGGTTCCGCAACTGGTCCAGCCAACGTGCGTACCGGGCCGGCGCCTCCTCCGCGGGATTGTCTTTGATCCCGGCGGCATCCAGGCTGATTGCATGGGAGACCCGTTCCGGGCGAGTACCGGCATAGAGCCAGGCCACGTTACCTCCCATGCTGTGCCCGACCACCGGTGCGGGATGACCCGGAGAGAACTGCGTCAGCAGCGCGTCGAGGTCCGCCAGGTAATCCGGAAACCAATAGCCGCTCGGGTCCCAGGCGGTGTCCCCGAATCCGCGCCAGTCCGGGGCGATCACCCGCCAACGGTGCGCGAGTTGGTCGGCCAGGAACTGGAAACTCAGGCCCATGTCCACCCACCCATGCAGCAAGAACAACGGCGGTGCAGCCGGATCGCCCCAGGCATGGATACGATGCCGCAGGCCGCGGATCAAAAGATCGGAATGCTGCGGGGGAAAATGCGGGATGTAATCAGTGGTGTGGGATGGCATGAAAAAGAATTCGCAGCCGGTAGTTGGTAGTTGGGGATGGCAGGTAGAATGTCGCGGTAGCGCCGAGGTATTTAACTAGAATAAAGTTTATTATAATTATGTAACTATATAATTTATATATTTTTGTTTAATTAATAGAAAGTGAGGTGGCAAGTGCATTGGGGGCGCTTCGCTGCACGCGTTCATCAGGACCGCAGCTCGAGAAAGCGCGGAAAACCAGGCCTTTCTTGCCGTCACCCCGCTGCATCACGTGCGACCCCGTGGCACAGATCCATAACTTACAGGAAATCCTGATCACAACATTATGATAAAAATAAAAAAATCACGGGCCATCGCCTCGTCCTGCGTGTTGCTGTTCCTGACATGCGGTGTGTCTGCCGTGCCTGAGGAAGATCGATTGATTTTTCCGGTCCCGGGACAACCGGATATAACTATTGAATATGGTCTGGACACTGCGCGCGTCCCCGACCCGGCCCTTCTGCAACAAGTGGACGCGGAGCGCATGGCCGCAGAGTTGATGGAACTCCTCGCCCTGCCCTCGCGCAGTTGCCGGGAAGGGGCGTTGGTTGCCAGTGCAAGATCCCGCCTCGAATCGGTGGGCGCCCCGCTTGGGATCAAGGTCAGGGTTGACGACCTGGTGGTTCGCCATAAAGCGCTGCCGGAGGCAGAAAGGCGGGATCTCTCGTGTGACCAGGGCGAGACCCCGCCGGAGTCCGGAAACCTGCTGGCCGTGGTCCCGGGAAACCCGGAGCTGCCATCCTGGAACGTGTCATTCCACTTGGATACCAACCAGATCAAGTTCGAGGGCATGTACCGGGACGGGGACATCATCCGCGCCGCGCCGGGGACGCCCCTGGGTGGGGATGACAAGGCCGGACTTGCCCTGACCCTGGAATTGCTGCGGGTGATTTCCGCGATCAGGGTTGAGCATGGCCCTATATATATAGTCGGGATGGTGGCCGAAGAGGACTCGGCGGTGGGCGCGCGCCTGATCGAGGCCGAGTCCATGGCCGGGGACATTATCGTCAGCCTGGACGGGGGAGATCCCACCGAGATCGCCCATGCGGCCCCTACCTCCTACCGGGGATTTATCACCATCCGTACGCAAACGAGCCATCCCGCGTCCATTCACGACAAGAAAAGCGTCAGTGCCTGTGCCGTGGGCGCGCAATTCCTGACCCGGGCGGGGTTTCGGCCCGAGGGATTTCCTCCCGATCATCCCAATGTGATCCTGCATTCCTATTTCACGTCCTGCGGCGTGGATGGCGGGCGCGTCACGCCCAAAGGGGAGCCCATCGCCGATTACCAGTACAACAGCATTTCCCCGTACTGGACCGCGGCCTGGCAGATGCGCAACCTGGAAGGGCCGGAGGCGGCCGCGAAAATGGCCGCCGGACTGCGCACGGTATTGGACCAGGTATGCAGTGTGGCGGCCCAGGACCGTACCCCGGTGCAGTGCGAGATAACGGGCACCGACACGCCCGGGTTGACCGGGTACGTCGTGGATGAAAAGGCGCCATCAGTGCAGCTGCTTTCGGCCGGGTACCGCATGGCCGGGAATCCGCCCAGGATTACCGCGCGCCAGTTCGGCGGGTTCAATGGCAACCATATAAAGGAGAGATTCGGGCTGGAGATGTTGCTGGTCGGAACCGGCGGTGACCAGGCCCATACCAACCAGGAGACCGTGTCCGTGCAGGGCATGGCCACGGTGGCGCGGAGTATGTTGGCGTCAATGCTGGAATCCTGGCGTTACCTGCGGGTGAAATAAAATTATGGCCGGCGGCAACCTGTTAGCCCTGATAGATGACATTGCGTCGGTCCTCGACGATGTCGCCCTTCTGACCAAGGTCGCCGCGAAGAAGACGGCGGGTGTGCTGGGCGATGACCTGGCGCTGAATGCGCAACAGGTGTCCGGCGTGAATTCCGATCGCGAACTGCCCGTGGTGTGGGCGGTGGCCAAGGGTTCTTTCGTCAACAAGCTCATACTGGTGCCGGCGGCGCTGGGCATCAGCGCCGTCCTGCCCTGGCTGGTGACGCCATTGCTGATGATCGGCGGCGCCTATCTTTGCTATGAAGGCTTCGAGAAACTGGCGCACAAGTTTCTGCACAGCGCGGCGGAGGACAGGGCCCAGCATGAGCAATTGGTCCATGCCCTCAGCGACCCCAACCTGGACCTGGTCGCCTATGAAAAGGACAAGATCAAGGCGGCCATCCGCACCGATTTCGTCTTGTCCGCGGAGATCATCGTGATCGCACTGGGCACCGTGGCGGCGTCGGAGTTTATAACCCGCGTGACGGTGTTGTCCGGAATCGCCATTATCATGACCGTGGGTGTTTACGGACTGGTGGCAGGCATCGTGAAACTGGACGATGCGGGTCTGTTTCTCAGCCGCCGCACCGGCACGGATGTGCTGACGCGCTGCCAGCGCGGCCTCGGCGCCGCGCTGCTGTGGGTGGCGCCCCAGTTGATGAAGTTCCTGTCGGTGGCCGGCATGGCCGCCATGTTCCTGGTGGGTGGCGGCATCCTGACCCACGGCATCCGGTCCCTGGACCATGCCATCGATCAACTGGCGCACGTGACCGGCAGCCTGGGCCGCATGTTGATTCCCCTGGCGCTGGATGCCGTGGCCGGTGTCGTGGCCGGGGCGCTGGTTCTGGCGGGCGTTCTGTTGCTAGGACGATTGCAGGATCTGCAACGCGCGCTGCGCGGGAAATCCACGTAGTTGCACCTGCTTGCGGCGCGCGGTATGCCCGCGCAGCAGTTTGACGCTGGAAGCGGCGACGCCGAACTGTTCGGCAAGATAACTGCAAAGCGCATCGTTCGCCGCGCCCTCGGCCGGTGGCGCTGATATGCGGTACTTGAGTGCCGCCCCGTGCAGTCCTACCCATTCCGTGCGCGAGGCCTTGGGTTGAACGTGGATATCCAGGATCGCGCCGTCGGCGTGGTCACGGACCGCGACGGCAAGATTTTCGGACCCGGTCACGACGCGTGGCCGTTACCGAAGCAGGTCACTTGGCCGCGCCGGCCAGCCGGGTCAACATGATGTACCAATGCACCAGGTTGCCGTAGAAGGCCTTCACGGGCACGCGTTCGTCCCGGCCATGGGCCCGCTCATCGTCGGGCGTGATGCCCCACAGTCCATCCACGCCATAGGTGGGGATGCCCGCCGCGCGTAGATAGGCGCCATCGGTGGCGCCGCTGCTCATGTACGGAACGATCTTCGCATCCGGGAATTGCGCATGCACCCCGGCACTGAAGGCCGCCATGACGTCCTGCCGCAACGGGGAGGCGTCGGTCTCCGGCGCCCCCACTGGCAGGGGTTCCACCTGGATGTCCTTGCCCGCGAGTTCAGCGAGCTTCATGCGCACGGCATCCTTGGTGACGCCGGGGAAGATGCGGCAGTTCACCGTTGCGGTGGCAGTCTGTGGCAGCGCATTTTCAGCATGCCCGCCGGACAGCATGGTGGCGACGCAGGTCGTGCGTGTCTTGCCGATCAATGTCTCCTCGGCTTCGATGCGATCGGCGGCGGCGGTGTTGGACGGATCGGAGATAAAGGCGCGGATCGCCTCCCCCACTTCCCCGGGATACTGGGGCACCAGGCTGATGAACGTGGCCTTGGTGGTGTCGTTGATCATGGGGGGGAACTGGTACGCTTGGAGCCTGCCGAGGGCAGCGGCCAGTGCATAGATGGCATTGTCGGGCCGGGGCACGGATGAATGCCCGCCGGGATTGCGTGCTATCAAGTTGAACGAAGCGTAGGTTTTCTCTGCGGTCTGGATCGCGAAACCAAGCGCCGTGCCGTCCGCGAGAAAAGCACCGCCGCCGCCGTCCGCATTCAGCGCGAACTCCGCATCATGCAGGCTGCGCCACTCTGCGGCCATTTTCGCCGCCCCCACGCCGTCGGTTTCCTCATCGCCGGTGAAGAACAGGATCAGGTCGCGATTCGATTTGAATCCCTCCTTGTGCAGGCGCAGCATTGTCGTGACCACCGCCACGGCACCGCCCTTGTTGTCGCTGGAGCCGCGACCGTAAAAATACCCGCCTTCCTCTGTCAACTTGAATGGCGGCTTGGTCCAGTCTGATGCCAGCGCCTCCACCACATCCATGTGCGCGATGACCAATATCGGGCGCGCCGTTGCCTTGCCGGATGCAGGCAGGCGCACCATCAGTGCCGCGGATTTGGCGTAGGGCAACACCTTGACGTCCTGATCGGGGAACCCGGCGTCATTGAACACGCCGGCCAGGTAGTCCGCCATGGATTTCGCACCGTCTTTTTCCGTGACCGTCGGCAAGGCAACCACGTCGGCGTAAATTTCGTGCGCCGTGACATCCCATTGATCGGATGCGGCCTGGGCTGCGGTAAAGGTAATCAGTGCTAACAACAGGGTCAGTGCGCGTGCGCGCATGGCATATCTCCGGTTAAGTCGCTAAGGAAACGCTGAATTAATCAGAGTTTCCCTAACGCTTGGGTGTGTTGTCGCTCAGGCTGCCCGTGATGGAAACAGGCGAAAGAAATTTTCCGTGGTGGCCGCGGCAATCTCTTCGGTGGTCGTGGCGCGCAGGACGGCCAGTTGTTCGGCCACGTGCCTGACATAAGCGGGTTGATTCTCCTTGCCGCGGAACGGCACCGGCGCCAGATACGGTGCGTCAGTTTCCACCAGCATTCGATCCAGGGGGACCTTCTTCGCGGTCTCCTGCAAATCCACGGCGTTCTTGAAGGTCACGATACCGGAAAAGGAGATGAGGAAATTCAGGTCCATGGCCTGGCGCGCGGTATCCCAGTCATCGACAAAGCAATGCATGATGCCACCCACATCGTCGGCGTGTTCCTCGCCAAGTATGCG
The DNA here is from genome assembly GCA_964394115.1 of uncultured Enterobacteriaceae bacterium. GTDB lineage: Bacteria > Pseudomonadota > Gammaproteobacteria > Eutrophobiales > Eutrophobiaceae > 2-02-FULL-61-13. Next base: position 6,280 of record CAYMXG010000070.1, read on the forward strand.
AATGACATCCTGGCGGGCGTCGCGGCTGTGGATAATGAGTGGCTTGCGCGCAGCACGGGCGGCACGAATATGCCGCCGGAAGCGTTCCTGCTGCCAGGTCAGATCACCTTGGCTGCGAAAATAATCCAGTCCGGTCTCCCCTATTGCAATCACATCCGGGTGATCAGCCAGTGCGCACAGGCGCTCTATGTCAGGGTCTTCGCCGTCACGGGCGTTGGGGTGCACGCCCACCGAGGCGGAGATGCAATCGAATTGCGCCGCCAGTTCCACCAACCTCGGCGCAGATTCCAGGTCCACGGATACGCACAGCATGTGGATCACCCCGTTGTGGCGCGCCGCTTCGATGACCACACCGGGCTCGGCCTGGATCATGGGGATGTGGCAGTGGGAGTCGACCAACTTGACGGCGGTGGGGGCGGTGGACATTGGGGGCCAGTTACAAGTTATGAGTTACAGGGCAAACACAACCACGCGGGCCATCCCTGCCGTCACCTGTCTCTACTTGTGACTGATGACTTGTAACTGGTAACTAGATCGTGTGCGTCGGCCGATCGGACTTGAGGGCGCCGGCAAGCTGGTTTTCAATCTTCATGCGCGTGGCGCCCTTGTCCAGCTCGCTGAATTGCACGCCGATCCCAGCGGTCTTGTTGCCCTGCGCGCCCTTGGGTGTGATCCAGACGACGCGGCCAGCCACCGGCAGCTTTTCCTTGCTGTCCATCAGCGTCAGCAGCATGAACACCTCGTCACCCAGTTTGTACGGCTTGGCGGTGGGGATGAACAGGCCGCCATTCTTGATGAACGGCATGTATGAGGCGTATAGCGCGCTCTTGTCGCGAATGGACAGCGACAATATGCCCTGTCTTGGATCTCTCCCCCCAACTGCGCTCACGACTGACTACCTCCTGCTTGGCCTGGCGGTGGTTTGCCAGTGCACAATGAACTCTTCCAACAATCCCCGCTGATTCAAATTGAACGGCCCGGTAGCGCCCTGGTAGTTGCGCAAGGCAAGGTCGTAACTTGCCATCAGTTGGGACAAGTCTAATTCATCCGCAATCTGTTGCAAATGCCCGTTTCCACTGGACAAGTTGGCGGCGCTGCCAGGCGCCAGTTTGCGCACGACGGCATTGCGCAATATTTCCTGCAGCCATACCAGCACGTCCGGGAATCCCAGGGCCTCCCACTGCTGCGCCAGAGTGACCGGACTTGTGGCCGCCTGGCGTAACTGACACAGATCCTGCAGCAGCGTGTCCTGCTTGGATAAAGCCTCAACCTCCGCCAGCGCCACGGCCCGAAACGGCACGCCACCGGCGCGTTGCAGGAGCGCCATGGCGGTGCCACCGTCCACCTCCAGCCGCTGCGCCAGCCATTGCCGGGTGGCGGCCCCGCAGTCACCGTTGAATGCCAGTTTCTGGCAGCGGCTGCGAATGGTGATCGGCAGCCGCCCGGACTGGCGGCAGCACAGCATCATGACGGATCCGGATGGGGGTTCCTCCAGTATCTTTAATAATGTGTTTGCGGCAGTACGATTCATGGCATCGGCGGGATCGATGATCGCGACCTTGGAGCGTCCGGAATGACTGCTGAGGTGCATGAATTCCAGTAATGCGCGGATCTCTTCCACGCGGATCTGTTTCCCCGGTTCCTCCGGGCCCACGCGCAGGATGTCCGGATGATTCCCTGCCCGCATCAGTACGCAGGCCCGGCATTGGCCGCATTGCCGGGATTCAAATCCGGACTTCTCGCACAATAGCGAGCCGGCTACCTGCAGCGCAAACTCGGTGAGGCCGATACCTTCAGGTCCGGTCAGCAGCAGCGCATGGGGCAGGCGATCGCTGCCGGCTGCCGCAGCTATCTGCGTCCACTGTTTTTCCTGCCACGGAAGCGTGCTCATTTTTGCAGCCCGCGCCGAACGCGGGCATAAATGAGTTTATGGATGGCGGCCATGTCCGCGGTGGCATCCACCAGTTCCATGCGCGCCGGCTCCTGTTTTGCCAGGCGCAGGTATTCGTTGCGCACGCGCTCAAAAAAATCAGCTTGTTCGCGCTCGAAGCGATCGGCCGCATTGCCGCGACCGTGGGCACGTTCCCTGCTGATGGTCACCGGCGCATCCAGCAACAGGGTAAGGTCGGGTCGCAACCCTTCCTGGACCCAATGTTCCAGTTGCGCGATGCGTTCACGCGGGATGCCGCGCCCGCCCGCCTGGTAGGCATAGGTGGCATCGGTGAAGCGATCGCAGACCACCACCTTGCCTTCCGTCAATGCCGGGCGCACGACCTGCGCCAGGTGCTGGGCCCGTGCCGAGAAGATCAAAAGGAGTTCGGTGTTGTCATCTATCGGCGTCGCGTTCCGATGCAGCAGGATCTCCCGTATTGCCTCGCCGGCGGGCGTGCCGCCAGGTTCCCGCGTCATGCAAACCGGCACGCCGTCCTGCTTCAGGGCCTCGGCCAGCAATCTGACCTGGGTACTCTTGCCAACGCCTTCTATGCCTTCGAAGGTGATGAAGTAGCCGCGTTGCGGCTGGTCTGATTTTGTGGTCATTGCGAGCTGCAGTGTGACATTTTGAGCATCGAGGCTCCAATGGTAGGTGGTAGTTGGTAGTTGGAATATAGGCAACACCAGTGCCGCGACTGTGTATCCCCCATCTACCACCTGCCAACTACTATCTACCGCCTTCCCCACCCAACTGATACCTCCGCACCGCCCGATTATGTTCCTCCAGCGTCGCCGAAAACTCATGTGAACCATCGCCGCGGGCGACGAAATACAACGCCGCGCCGGCGTCGGGATGCAGCGCAGCGTGAATGGAGGCGCGCCCCGGCAGGGAAATCGGTGTGGGCGGAAGGCCGGCGACCTGGTAGGTATTGAACGGCGAATCCAGTTCCAGGTCGCTGCGGCGGATATTGCCGTCAAAGTTCTCGCCCAGGGCGTAGATGACCGTCGGGTCGGTTTGCAGTCGCATGCCTTTTTGCAGGCGGCGGACAAATACCCCGGCGATGCGGGGGCGCTCTTCCGGAACGCCGGTTTCCTTTTCCACCAATGAGGCCATGATCAATACCTGGTAGGGGCTGGCATAGGGAAGTTCCCCGGCGCGCGCCGGCCATTCTTCAGCCAGCGCCTGCTCCATGGCCGCGAACGCGCGCCGCAGAAATTCAACATCCGTGGTCCACGCCGGGAATGAATATGTGTCCGGCAAAAAGCGACCTTCGGGCAGATACGCGGCATAGCCGATTGCCGCCATGATCTGCTTCGCGGATGATCCGGCCAGCGTGTGGCGCAACTCCGGACTGCCCGTTACGGCCTGCATCATTTCCCGGAAGGACCAGCCCTCAATGATGGTCAATTGGTGCTGGATGACCGGTCCGGAAACCAGCAGGTCCAGCAGCAT
>CAYMXG010000071.1:0-9349 GCA_964394115.1 uncultured Enterobacteriaceae bacterium
CCGATTCCATCATGGCGAACTTCCCGCCCATGCGGGCACGGCACTGGGCGCGATCGCGGCAACCCGATTCCCGCACCAGGCGCGCCATGGGATAGATGTGATCCACGGCCACGGCACGTCCATCTGGCAAGTGTCGTCCGGAATCGAATTCCTGGCCGCACAGCAGCGTCCATCCCCCGGCGGGGTAAAGCTGTTGCCAGAACGTGTTGGTGACCACGAAATCAAAGTCGAACTTCGGGGTGACTTCCTGCGCCATGGCGGCGCTCCATGCAATGAGCAGGGCGACAACGCGGATTACCGTTTCAATTGATCTTGACGTCATGGAGTCAATAAAAAAGGCCGCGCCGGCCAACAGGTTGGTGCAAAACGTCATGAGCGCAGCCAGAACAAGGCGCGCGCCCCCGAAAAACCGGAGTGTACACGTCAGTACATGAGGATTTTGAGGGGGCGCGCAACGCCGTAATGGCAAGCGCAGTAGTTTTGCAACAACCTGTTTCGGCAGCGGCTCCCGATGCTGAATTGGAGTGCAATTCTACCAGTTTGGCCGTTGTGCATTGCCGGGACAGGTGCCGAATCGGTCCCGGGCTGATGGCGCTAAGCAACTCATTTTCCAATGCTTTTGCCGATGCTGTCCCTGCGCCCGGAGGTTTTTCCCGGGGCTTGCATCCATTCACCCGTTTCGCTGCATCTAACTTGATGAACTTGATCCCGGGGGGAGCATCAATCATGCGATCGAGAAATTCACGGGCGTCCACAGCGGCGCGGCACCCATGACCGGCACAGCCGCCGAGACTGAACTGCCGCGAACCACGCCGTTTCCCGGCCGGCCGGGTGCAGTTCCATCCGCCGGGATGGACCGTGTCATTCAGCGCACCTGGTTCCAGAAAAATCGCAGCTGGGTCGCCTTTGCCCTGCTGGCCGCGATGTGCTCGATCGCCCTGGTGTCAGTCAGCCGGGATGCGCGGCGGGTACTCAATATCAATGAAGGCCGCATCGTCGTGTCGACTGTGAAGCAGGGCCAATTCGACGACTTCATCCCGGTCCGGGCGCAGGTGACGCCGCTGCGCACAATCTATCTGGATGCCATCGAAGGCGGCCGCGTGGAGCGCGTCCTGGTCGAAGACGGCGCGCTGGTGCAACAGGGTGATCTGATCGTCGAGCTTTCCAATACCGCGCTGCAACTGGACGTCATCTCGCGCGAAGCGCAGGTGACCGAGCAGTTGAACACGCTGCGCGCGCTTGAACTGGAGCTGGAGCAGAACCGGCTGCAGCACGAGCGCGACCTCGTCGAGATCGACTATCAGATCACGCGCCTGGAGCGCCTGGTGCAGCGCCGCCGTTCGCAGGCCGAGCGCGGCAACATCGCACGCGCCGACCTTGAAGACAGCGAGGACGAACTGGCCTATTACCGCAGCAAGCAGGAAGTCACCCGGGCCAGCCAGGCCAGCGACCTGCGCCTGCAGCAGGCACAAATGGACCAGTTGCGTGCCGCCGCGACGCAGTTGCAGGGCAGTCTGGATTTCGCGCGCCAGAATCTGGAAAGCCTCCACGTGCGCGCACCGCTGACAGGCAAACTGACCGCCTTGAACGCCGAGGTCGGCCAGTCACTGGCCGCCGGCGAACGGCTCGGCCAGCTGGACGATCCCGAGGCCTACAAGCTGACGGCGCTCATTGATGAATTCTATCTCGGGCGCATCGACCTGGAACAGCGCGCCACGTTTGGCGAGGGAGCCGACCCCAAATACGTCCGTGTCAGCAAGATCTTCCCGCAGGTAAATAATCACGAATTCAAGGTTGAACTGTTGTTCGAGGGCGATCCTCCGTCCGGGATCCGCCGCGGCCAGACGCTGCAACTCAACCTGGAACTGGGTGCGTCCAGCGCCGCCGTGCTGATCCCGAACGGCGCGTTTTACCAGGACACCGGCGGCGACTGGGTATTCGTGATCACCGATGACGGCAGCCGCGCACTGCGCCGCAGCGTCAAACTCGGCCGCCGCAATACCGCATTCATCGAGGTGCTCGACGGCCTCGAACCCGGCGAGCAGGTAGTTACGTCGCCGTACACGAACTTTCTCGACCAGCAGCAACTGCAACTCACAGCCAACTGATTCCCATACCTGCCATGCAAGGAGAAACCGCCGCCATGCTCAGTCTCAGGAACATCAATCGCGTCTATCGCACCGACGAGGTCGAAACCACCGCCCTCAACCACGTCAACCTGGTCGTGGAACAGGGCGAGTTCGTCGCCATCATGGGCCCGTCCGGTTGTGGCAAGTCGACGCTGCTGAATCTGATCGGCCTGCTGGACCGGCCCGATACCGGTTCCTATCACTTTCAGGGGCGTGACATCGCGCGCATTCCGGATGCCGAACTCACGCGCCTGCGCAAAAAGCAGGTCGGCTTCATCTTCCAGAATTTCAACCTCATTGACGAGTTGAGCGCCGCGGAGAACGTGGAATTGGCGCTCGTGTACCAGGACGGCATCCCGGTGCAGGAACGGCGCGAGCGCGTGGCGCAGTCCCTGGCCGCCATGGGCGTCGCCAACCGCGCCCGGCACCTGCCGGCGCAGATGTCCGGCGGCCAGCAGCAACGCGTCGCCGTGGCCCGGGCGTTGGTGGCGAAGCCCCCGCTGCTGCTCGCCGATGAGCCCACCGGCAACCTGGATTCCCGGCACGGCGAAGAGATCATGGACCTGCTCACCGGCCTGAATCGCGCCGGGACCACCATCATCATGGTCACCCACTCCGACGCCCATGCTGCCTATGCCCACCGCGTGGTGCAGTTGTTCGACGGCAGCGTGGTCGCGCAGCCGCTGCGCAAGGCAGGTTGAGCGCCATGAACACCTCGATCCTGCAGAACTATCTCCTCGTGGCGGTGCGCAACCTGGTGCGCAATCCGCTCTACTCTGCCATCAATATCGCCGGTCTCGTCGTGGGACTGGTCTGTTGCCTGCTGATCCTTCTGTTCGTGCGCGATGAACTGTCCTATGACCGCTGGCTCCCCGATGCGGATCGGATTTACCGAATGGAGTCGACCTTCATCGTGCCCGGACGCGGCCCCATGGACGCGGCCCAGAGCCCCGGGCCTTCCCGTGCCGCGCTGCTGAAGGAATTCCCCGCCCAGATTGAACAGGTGGTGCGTTTGTTCGAGCGCAAGCCCACGGTCAGCATTGATAACCGGCAGTTCAATGACCAGATGCTGGAAGTCGACCCTGAATTCTTCTCCGTGTTCGCGCTGAATTTTGTCGCCGGCACACCGCAGCAGGCATTGGCGGATAACAACTCGGTGGTGCTGACTGAATCCATGGCGCGCAAGTATTTCGGCACTCAACCGGCCCTGGGCAGTACGCTCACCATCACCCGCGACAAACCGGAAAGCTACAATGTCTCCGGTGTGGTGCGTGATGTGCCGCGCAACTCGCACCTGCAGTTCGACCTCATTTCCCGTTTCGACCCGGCCGATTACGCCGAACGACCCTGGGTCGCGGACAGTTGGACCTCCGTGAACAGCTATGTTTACATCAAGTTCCGCGGTGTGGCGGCGGCGGCTGAGGTCGGGGGAAAGATAAAGGAATTCACCGACCGCAACGCCAAATTCGACATCCCCGACATCCAGAACATCCTGCCCAGCGACCTGCTGAAGTTCAGTCTGCAGCCGATTGCACGCATCCATCTGTACTCATCCAACCGGATCGGCTTCAAGCCCGGCGGCAACATTGCGACGGTATATACCTTCTCGGCGGTTGCGCTGCTCGTCCTCGCGATAGCGTGCGTGAATTTCATGAACCTGGCCACGGCGCGCTCCATGCAGCGCGCCCGTGAAGTGGCCCTGCGCAAGGTCCACGGCGCCAGCCGCGGGCAGCTGGTCGTGCAGTTTCTCGGGGAATCCGTGCTGATAACACTCATCGCCCTGACGCTCGCGCTGCTGGCCACCTGGCTGTTGCTGCCGTTATTCAATGCCTACGTAGACAAGCAGTTGCAATTGAACCTGTTGCAGGAGCCGTTGTTGGCGGCGGCGCTGCCGGTCCTGACCGTGCTGGTCGGTATCGTGGGGGGAATTTACCCGGCCTTCTTCCTGTCGCGCTTCCAGCCGGCCGCGGTGCTGAAGGCGGGCCGCGCCACCGGCGGCAACGGCTCCACGCGCCTGCGCGCGGCGCTGGTGCTGCTGCAGTTCACCATCTCCATCAGCCTGATTGTTGCGACACTGGTGATCTACGCCCAGTGGCGCTTTGCCCGCAACATGGACCTGGGCTACGAAACGGCGCATCTGCTGACCATCTCTCCGGTGGGAGGCGAGAAGCTCGAATCGCGCCAGGATGCGCTGCGCCAGGAACTGGCCAGGCTGCCCGGGGTGCGCGCGCTGGGACGGGCCAGCGACGCCCCGCCATTGCGCGACAACAACAACACCCTGGTCACCCTGCCGGACGTGCAGAGTGATGATCTGTTGGTGGTTGAAACCCTGACCGTTGATTACCAGTTGTTTCCGACGCTGGGCGTGCAGCCGCTGGCCGGCCGCCTTTTTTCACCGGACCATGCCGCCGACGTGATGCCATGGAATGCCGACAAGCTGGACACGCCCATTCATGCCGGCGTGATCTTGAACCTGACCGCCATGAAGAGGCTGGGCTTTACCGATCCGGCGGGCACGGTGGGCAAATCGTTCCAGGTCTCCGCCGGCGAGGACAAGAAGGCGGACGTCACAGTGGTGGGTGTGATTAACAATCTGCATTTGCGATCCATCCACGATGAGATCACGCCGATGATGTACTACGTCGGCGACCATGCGGACGATTTTCACAGCTTCGTGCTCAGTCTCAAATCCGGGGACCTGGAACAGACGTTGGCCGCCATCGACCGCGTGTGGGCCGGGGTCATTGCGGAAGTTCCCATCCAGCGCACGTTTGTGGACGAGGACTTCGCCGCGCTGTATAGCGCTGAAGAGGAACGCCTGAAAATGTTCGCGGGCTTCTCCTCGCTCGCGGTGTTCGTAGCCTGCCTGGGCCTGTTCGGACTGGCGTCCTACACCGCCGACCGGCGTACGCGAGAGATCGGCATTCGCAAGGTCTTGGGCGCGTCCAATGCCGATGTGATCCGCTTGCTGTTGTGGCAGTTCTCCCAGCCGGTACTGATTGCGAACCTGCTGGCCTGGCCCGCGGCCTGGTACTTCCTGCAGTCATGGCTCAAAAATTTCCCCTACCGCGTGGAGCTGTCGCTGGTGCCGTTTGTGGCGGCCGGAATGCTGGCGCTGGTCATCGCCTGGGGCACCGTGCTGAGCCACGCGCGCCGCGTGGCAGGCTCGGATGCGGTGGTGGCGCTGAGATATGAGTGAGTCCTTATTTGCTTGAATGTGGCAGTGCTGCCGCCATAGACTTCCGGTACCGTCCATGGGGGTACGGGAGTCATCATGGCCCATCACGTCCCACTGCTGCGTACATCGCTGCTGCGCAAACGCTCGCTGGCGAACGCCATCTCCACCATCATTGCCGGCGCGCTCACCAGCCACTCCGGCGTGGCGGCCGATGCCGGGATTGAAGAAGTCATCGTGACTGCGCGCAAGCGTGAAGAGAACCTGCAGGATATCCCCCAGGCCATTACCGCCTTCACCTCCGAGGATATTGCCCGTTACCAGGTGAAGACGCTGGAGGACTACGCGCGCTTTGTGCCCAGCCTGACGACCGTGGGCTCGGCCCCGGGGCAGACCAAGATCGTCTTTCGCGGCGTGGCCGATTCGCGCGCCCCCTTCATCGCTGATCCGACCGCAGCCATTTACCTGGACGAGCAGCCGCTGACCACCGGGTCGCAGTCGCCGGAGGTCTTTCCGGTGGATATCGAACGCGTCGAGGCGCTGCAGGGCCCGCAGGCCACGTTATATGGCGCGAGTTCGCAATCCGGCACCATGCGCATCCTCACCAACCGCCCCGACGCCTCCGCGTTCGCCGCCAATGCCGGTGCGTCCGCCCATACCATTGATGGCGGCGGGGACGGCTACGACATTGATGCCACGGTAAACCTGCCCCTGATCCAGGATCGACTCGCAGTCCGTTTTTCCGGTTTCAGCGCCAGGGACGCCGGCTACATCGATAATGTGCTGGGCCCAAACAAACTGCGCCCGGAGATAAGCAATGCCGACGCCGTCGAAAAGAATCACAACGATGTGACCTGGCTGGGTGGAAGGCTGCAGGCAAAATGGTGGGTGAACGACGAGTGGACGGTAAACGGGCTGGTCAATTACCAGCGCAACAACGCCAACGGTTTCAACGATTTCAATCCTGCCGTCGGCGATCTGGAGCAGGTCAACTTCTTCCCGGAATCCTACGACGACGAGTGGTACCAGACCAGCCTGGTGATCGAAGGCGACCTGGGCTTTGCCAAGCTCCTGTCCGCGACCTCCTACTTTGAACGTGACACGGCCTACGTGCGGGACTACAGCACCTATGCGGCGTGGATACATGTCGCCTATGGCGAGTCCCTGTCCTATGTCGGCTATAACGTTTACTACTCCGTCTATGATTTCAATTCCACCATCGGCGCCAACGACGCCACGGCATTGACGTTTGCCTCGGCGGACCAGAAGGACAAGCGCCTGACACAGGAAATCCGCCTCACCCATGACGGCAGCCGCTGGGATTGGACGCTGGGGTTCTTCTACCAGGATGCGAAACAGCGTTGGGACTACGACATCATCACGCCCGGTTGGCGGAACACTGTCGCGGCACGGGGCCGCGCCGCCCAGTTCGGCGCTCTTGCACCCACTGACAGCCGCTGGAATTCGGGGGAACGAAGCGAGCGCACGGACCTGTCGGTTTTCGGCGAGGTGACGTTCGCGGCCACGGAGAGCATCAATCTGATATTCGGCGGACGCTGGTATGACGTCAGCATCGATCGGAAATATCACCAGCGGCAACCGTCCACCGCGCCGCTGGTTACCTCCACTCCATCCGGCTCGGATTCCGGGTTTCTGCCCAAGGGCTCGATCCAGTACAAGTTCAATGACGATGCCATGGTCTATGTCATTTACTCCGAGGGCTTCCGCACCGGCGGCATCAATCGCGGGCGCGGCATGCCGGTGCTGCCGAACCAGTATGACAGCGACAAACTGATCAACTACGAGGGCGGGCTCAAGTCGCAGTGGTGGGAACAGCGCCTGCAGGTCAATATCACCGGTTACCACCAGGTCTGGAAGAACATGCAGCTGGAGACGACCGATCCGGCCAACAGCCTGTTTGACGGCGAGATATTCCAGACCGTGATTGCCAACATTGGCGATGCCGCCATCGACGGCATGGATGTGGAAGTAACCGCAGCGCCGATCGAGGGCCTCGATCTTTATGCCAGCGCCAATTACCTGTTCCGCAACGAGGTCACTGACGGCAACATTGTTTTCGATCAGTTCGGGCGCACGGATGAACCGATCCCGATCCTGCCGGACGGCGTCGCGCAGTTACCGCTGGTGGCGCAGTTCAATTTCTCGGCCTATATCGATTACACCTGGCAACTGCCGGTCTGGAACGGCGCAGCCTTCACCCGCTTTCAATACAGCTATACCGGCGATTCACTGAACAGCATCGACGACGACGGCGAACCCTTCCCGCAATTGGTGCAGAAGGATTATCACACCGGCGACATCAGCGCCGGCCTCACCTTCGACAGCTGGGAGTTCGCGCTGCACATCGACAACGTCTGGGACGAGCGCGCGGAGTATTTTCGCGACACCGGCACCGCCGACCGCCTGTTCGGCGGGGATAACATCCTCACCAGCCAGCCGCGTACATTCGGGGTGCGCTTCCGCAAATTTTTCAGGTGACGGACGCGGCGGCATCCGCTGCGCCGCGCATGCACATGTTGAACCCACAATCGGAATTCCAGGACGCACTGGGGTTGTTGCGCCAGGGTCGCGAGGTGGAGGCCATCGCGCGTTGCGAGGACCTGCTCCGTCACGACCCTGAGGATGCAAATTTTCTCTGGCTGCTGGGCGCCGTGCTCCTGGGGCAGAGAAACCTGGACGCCGCCCTTCCCCTGCTGCAACGCGCGGTCGAACGCGAACCGGAGTTTGCCCAGGCCCATGCGGACCTGGGCGCGGCACAACTCGCCACCGGGAATGCCCATGACGCCGTAAGCAGCCTCGAGCGGGCCGTGGCCTTGGCGCCGGAATGCGGACCGGCGTTCATGCGCCTGGCCGAAGCGCGCCTGGCGCTTGGCCAGGCCGCGGAAGCAGATGCGGCGTTTGAACGCGCGTTTACTCTGAACCCGCTACAGGGTGCGCTGGCCCGCGCCGCGGAACACTTCCGCGATCGGAAGTTCAGGGAAGCCGAGCGCATTACGCGGGAGGTCGCGCAACAGGATCCGGACAACGTCAATGCATTGCGTCTGCTGGCGAAACTGGCCGGCGAGGCGGAGCAACCGCGCGAGGCTGTCCTCCTCTACGAACGCATCGTCAAACTGGCGCCGGACTTCGTGGAGGCCTGGCGCGAATATGCATTGGCACTGAAGGAGGCATGGCGCGTCGAGGAGGCCATTGACGCGGCCCGCAAGGCGCTGGCGCTGGCGCCCGACAGTCCGCGACTGCATGTGCTGTGGGCCGGACTCTGCGCCCAGTCAGGGAATCCCGCCGCCGCGGTGCAGGGATTTGAGGATTCCCTGCGCCTGCGCCCGAACAATCCCGGCGCCCTGCTCGGTCATGGTCATGTCATGAAGACCCTCGGGCGCCAGCAAGCAGGGATCGAGTCCTACCGCAAGGCGATCCGGATCAAGCCGGATTTCGGCGAGGCCTACTGGAGTCTCGCCAATCTGAAGACGTTTCGCTTCAGTGATAACGAAGTGACGGCGATGGAGGCACAGGTGAACGGCGGTCACCTGGACGACGAGGCGCTGGTGCACTTCTGTTTCGCCCTTGGCAAGGCCTGTGAAGATCTCGGCGCGTATGATCGTGCGTTCGAATTTTATGATCGCGCCAATCGCACGCAGCGTATGCGTATCGAATACGACCCGGTGCGCACCCAGGTCGACCACGATGAAATCATCCGTGTCTTCACTCCCGGGTTGTTTGATCGATTGCAGGGGCAGGGGGACCCGGATCCCGCGCCTATCCTGATTGTGGGTCTGCCACGTTCCGGATCCACGCTTATCGAGCAGATCCTCGCCAGTCACAGCCTGGTGGACGGCACCAGTGAGCTGCCGGAGCTGGGGCGCATGGTCCGGGTCATCAACCGTGGCGGCGGGAATCGTTATCCCGAGGCGATGCGGACCTTGATCCCCGCGCATTGCTCGCAACTGGGCCGGCGCTATATCGAGGCCACGCAGCGGCACCGTCACGGCAAGCCGCGGTTCACCGACAAGATGCCCAACAATTT
>CAYMXG010000072.1:0-9323 GCA_964394115.1 uncultured Enterobacteriaceae bacterium
TTTATTCAATCAATCAACTTGATGTACCTGCGGAGGCAAAATGGCCCGGTTTGAAACGGATATCCAGGTGGGATTTGAACATACCGACGTTGCCGGCGTGGTTTTCTACCCCCGCTATTTTGAAATGCTGAGCAAGGTCACGGAGCGCTGGTTCCAGGAACGGCTGAACTTGAACTACCGGCAGTTTCACCAGGTGGAACGCCGCGGGATTCCACTGGTGGAGGTGCATTGCCGGTTCATGCGGCCGAGCTTCCTTTCCGATGTGCTGAACTACCGCCTGACGGTGGCCAAGTTGGGCCGCAGTTCAGCCACGCTGCACATCGAGGCTCACTGCAACGGGGAACAGCGGCTCGATGCGGACATGGTGGTCGTCCACACCCATACGCACCAGGACGGAATGAGCAGTACGCCGTTTCCACCGGAGATGGCGGCGCGCATGCGGGAGTTTATTGTTTAGTAGGTAATGGGGTCAGGTAATGGGGTCAGGTCTTGCAATCATGCATGACGGTCTGGGTGCGGCACCGGATCGTGTGCTACAAAGCGTCATGCATGACTGCAAGACCTGACCCCGTACTTCTATGGCGGTGACCAGGCCGGCGCTGTCAGCCGCCGCCGGCCGTCGTTGCTGCGCTTGACGCCCGCCGCGTCCCGGTCCAGTCGATCCCACAACTGGCAGGTCACCTGCTTGTGCTTCTGATCCAGGCCCTCGCAGTAATTGGTGTATTCGCATACCCGCACCTGGTCGCCGTGTCCAAGCCTGATTTTCATGAACCAGTCCGGATCCGCAAGACTCTGGCGCGCGGCGCCGATGATATCGGCCTCCTCCCGCTGCAGGATCCCCTCCGCCTGCTGGAACCCGTGGATCCCCCCGACCACGACGATGGGTGTCGTGCAACCGGCCGCGCGCACTGCATGGCGAATCCACGCACCGGCCTGGACATTGCGCCCGAAGGGTCCGCGTGCATCCGAGATATAGCCGGGCATGCATTCGTACCCGCTGCGGCCGGTATAGGGATACACCGCGCCGCCCACCTGGGGTTGCTGGGCATCATCAAATTTGCCGCCCCGGGACAATGACAGAAAATCCATTCCGGCGCGGGCAAACGCCGCGCCGAAATAACAGGCATCGTCCACGCCGTTGCCGCCATCAATGCATTCGTCGCTCAGGAAGCGGCAGCCCACGCAATATTCAGCGCCCACTTCCCGGCGCACGCGCGCAAAAACCTCCAGCGGCAGGCGTGCCCGATTTTCTTTTGCGCCCCCGTAGCCATCGCCGCGATCATTGGTCGCAGAAAGAAACGACGCCATGGTGTAGGCGTGAGCGTAATGCAACTCCACGCCGTCGAAGCCTGCGTCACGCGCCCGGCGGGCGGCGTCTGCGAACAGGTCCGGCAATACCTGCGGCAGTGTCCGGATGTGTTCCAGGTGCATGTCTGTGACGCGCTCCCGGGCACCCATGCGCAGCGATTCCATTTCCCGCGCCGACAGAATTTGAGCGAGTGCCGACTCGTCCAGCCCTGCCAGATGGGCACGGATCTGATCCTCAGGCCAATTCTCGGCATTGAGTTTTTTTCTCAATTGATCATTTACTTGCAGAAACTTCGCAAAGTACTTTGCCGCTTCCGGCCGGCGCCGGACGGACAGAAAATCGATGAGTTGAATCAGCAAGCGGGTCTCGCCCCCGCTTGCCTCGCGCACCGCGCCGGTCAAGCGGCGCAGGCCGGGAACGAAGCGGTCGTGCCCGATGCGTAGCAGAGGTCCACTGGGAATATCCCGAATGCCCGTGGCCTCGACCACGATGACACCCGGTTTGCCCAGCGCGAAACGGGCATACCAATCGACCACGTCATCGGTTACAAACCCGTCTTCGGTGGCGCGCCAGGGCACCATGGCCGGGACCCAGGTGCGTTGATTCAACGGTAATGGGCCCAGTTTTATCGGGCTGAAAAGTTTCGAGTTCCGGGCTGCTTCCGCCGACGGGGACGGCCCCGGATTTGGGACATGTTTTATCTTTTCCGCAGGCTTCCACATGGCGGCGTGCTTCGAATTAAAGTAGATATTTACTTTAACATTAAAATATTATCGTTTAAAGTAATTACCAGCATTGGGGATCGCGCTATGCTGTCACCAATTCGCAACTCAGTTGTCCAATAAATAAGGAGAACGCCCCATGACCGGCTCCGCCAGCACCCTCGCCGACCTGATCGCCGGGATCCAGACCGGCGGGATCCGCGTCGTTGACCTGACCCAGCCCCTGCATGCGTCGACACCCATCCTGCAGCTGCCGCCGGAAATGGGGCAGACGTGGAAATTCGAGCTGCAGGAGATCTCCAATTTCGATTCCCGCGGCCCACTTTGGTACTGGAACAATTTCAAGACCGGGGAACACACCGGCACCCATTTCGATGCGCCCGGCCACTGGATCAGCGGCAAGGATTACCCGAATAACCTGACGGACACCATTCCACCCGCCAAATTCATTGCCCCTGCCTGCGTCATCGATTGCGTCAAGGAGTCCGAAAAGAATCCCGACTTCCTGCTCAGCCCGGATCACATCAAGGCGTGGGAGAAAACACATGGCCGCATCCCCAGGGGTGCATGGGTATTGATGCGCACCGACTGGGCGTTGAAACGCCCGCAGCCGGATGAATACATAAATGCGAAAGAGGACGGCTGCCATAGCCCGGGCCCCCATCCCGAATTGGTGCCGTTCCTGGTCAAGGAGCGCGACGTGATAGGCTTTGGCAATGAAACCGTGGGCACGGACGCGGGCCAGGCCTTCACCTTCGACCCGCCGTTTCCCTGTCACAGCGGCATGCACGGCGCCAACAAGTACGGACTCGCCGGCCTGATTCACCTGGATCAATTACCCCCGGCAGGCGCAATTGTCATCGCCGCGCCGCTGAAAATCGTGCGTGGCTCCGGCAGTCCCTGCCGTGTCATCGCGCTCGTGCCCGGGAAATAAGCAGGAACATCCACGATGGCTGAACGTTCATTTGCAAAGGAAGTCCAGTTGCTGCGCCTCGGCGCCGGCGAAGAGTTCCATGGTGAGGGCATTCTTGCGGTGACCAAGGCCCTGCTCCAGTCCGGCGTTGCCTATGTCGGCGGTTATCAGGGCGCGCCCATCACCCACCTGATGGACGTATTTTCGGACGCCCAGGACATCCTCTCTGAACTGGGCGTGCATTTCGAAACTTCCGCGAGCGAAGCCGCGGCGGCGTCAATGTTGGCGGCATCCGTCAACTACCCGTTGCGCGGCGCGGTGACCTGGAAGAGTACCGTGGGCACCAACGTAGCCTCCGATGCACTGGCGAATGTCGCCTCCGCCGGAGTCAAGGGCGGCGCGTTGATCATAGTGGGGGAGGATTATGGCGAGGGCGCCAGCATCATGCAGGAACGCAGTCATGCCTTCGCGATGAAATCCCAGATGTGGCTGCTGGACCCGCGCCCGAACCTGCCCTCCATCACGGACATGGTGGAAAAGGGTTTCCAGCTTTCCGAGGCCAGCCATACGCCGGTCATGCTGGAACTCCGCATCCGTGCCTGCCATGTGCACGGGCAGTTCATCGCCCGGGACAACCGGCGCCCCGATTTCAGCGTTCGTGATGCGCTGGATAATCCCACCCGCCACCCGGATCGAATCATCCTGCCGCCGTACACGTATCAACACGAGCAGGAAAAGATCCACGAGCGCTGGCCTGCGGCGGTGGAATTCATCCAGCGCGAAAAGTTGAACGAGTTTTTCCCCGGCAAGCATCCGAACGTCGGCATCGTGTTGTTGGGCGGCCTTTACAACACCGTTATCCGGGCCATGGAACTGCTGGGCTGCGCCACGCCTTTCGGCGACGTGGATGTGCCCCTGTATGTGTTGAACGTGGCTTATCCGCTCGTGGACGCAGAGTTCACGCGATTTTGTGCCGGCAAGGACGCCATCCTCATCATCGAAGAAGGCCAGCCGGATTTCATCGAACAGAATGTGAATGCCATCCTGCGGCGCGCCGATGTGCAGACCCGTATCTGCGGCAAGGACATGCTGCCCATGGGCGGCGAGTACACGGGCACCGTGGTCAGGCAGGGTATCCAGAAATTTTTGCAGCGCTGGTGTCCGGTGGCTTTATCCGCGACCGAAGTCGCATCCGCGCAGCCGCCGGCGACAAGCGAGGAACTTCGATCCCTGGTCCCCGTTCGCCCGCCCGGACTGTGCACCGGTTGCCCGGAACGCCCGTTCTTTACCGCGATGAAACTGTTGCAGCGGGAGACGGGAACCTTGCAGGTGAGCGCAGACATCGGTTGCCACACGTTCGCCACGCTGCAACCATTCGGCATGGGCAACACCGTGACCGGCTACGGCCTCGGCCCGTCCAGCGCGTCAGCGTTGAACATGCCGCACCAGCGCCGTGCCATCAGCCTCATGGGCGACGGCGGCTTCTGGCACAACGGTTTGAGCACCGGCATCTCCAATGCCGTTGAGAATGAACATGACGGCCTGATCGTGGTGGTGGACAACGGCTACGCCGCCGCCACCGGCGGCCAATGGATCCCGTCGTCCCTGGCCGAAGCCCCCAATCGCCGCTACCGAATTTCCATCGAGGGAGCAGTCAAGGCGGTCGGCGCGCGCTGGGTACGCAAGGTTCGCACCTACGATATCGCCGGGGCATTGAATACATTACGCGAGGCGATGAAGACGCCGGCCAAGGGACCGAAAATCATCGTCGCCGAAGGCGAGTGCCAGTTGAACCGGCAGCGGCGCATACGCCCGTTAATCCGCAAATTAATCCAGGCCGGTCACCGCCATGTGCGTGAGCGTTTCGGCGTGGATGATGCACTGTGCACCGGGGATCATTCCTGTATCCGATTGTCAGGCTGTCCCTCTTTGACCATCAAGGACAACCCGGACCCGTTACGACAGGACCCGGTCGCCACTGTTGTCAACAGTTGCGTGGGTTGTGGTGTCTGCGGCGAAGTCGCCCACGCCGCCGTGTTGTGTCCCTCGTTCTATCGCGCAGAGATCATCACCAACCCAGGTTTGTGGGACCGCATCAGCCATCGCCTCGGTGCCTGGGGCATGGCGTTGCTGGTCCGGCAGCGCGCTGTTCCAGCGCCATCGGCATCCCCGGCGTGACTCCCGTTCGTCCCATCCGCATCGCCATCGCGGCGATGGGCGGTCAGGGTGGCGGCGTCCTGGCCGACTGGATCGTGGACATGGCCGAACACGCGGACTATTACGCCCAGTCCACCTCCGTGCCCGGCGTGGCGCAACGCACCGGCGCCACCGTCTACTACCTCGAACTTTTTCCACGCAGCGCCGCGCCGGTCAAGCCCCCGGTCATGGCGCTGATCCCGGTTCCGGGAGACGTGGATATCGTCATCGCCGGTGAACTGGTGGAGGCCGGGCGCGCCGTATTGCGCGGGTTGGTGACGGCTGACCGCACCACGCTTATCGCATCCAATCACCGTGATTATGCATTGACCGAAAAAATGGCCATGGGCGACGGTCGCACAAACTCCGAGCGGCTCGAGGAAGGGATCCAAAAGGCCGCCCTTCGCTGTATCAGTTTTGACATGGCCGCGCTGGCGGAACAGACCGGCAGCGTCATCAGCGCCGTGATGTTCGGCGCGTTGGCGGGGAGCAATACGCTTCCGTTCACGCGCATGCAATTTGAAGACACCGTCCGGCGTGGCGAGGTGGGTGTCGATGCAAGCCTGAAGGCTTTTGGCGCCGGCCATGACCGGAGTCAACAGGATGGGGGTCAGAGCTTAAGCTCTGACCCCTCGGTGCCTTCGAATCCTGACCCCTTATTGCTGGTGTATCAGCAGCAAGTCTGCACGCAATTTCCCCTCGCGGTGCAGGACATCCTGAAGCACGCCCTGCCCCGGTTGAATGACTACCAGGACCTGGCCTACGCACGGGAATACGTGGAACTGTTGAAATCGGTGGCGCGGTTGG
The DNA here is from genome assembly GCA_964394115.1 of uncultured Enterobacteriaceae bacterium. GTDB lineage: Bacteria > Pseudomonadota > Gammaproteobacteria > Eutrophobiales > Eutrophobiaceae > 2-02-FULL-61-13. The sequence goes on from CAYMXG010000072.1 coordinate 5,948, forward strand.
ATCAACAAGACGACGCGTTGCTGACAACGGAAACCGCGCGCCACCTGGCATTGTGGATGACCTATGAAGACACGGTGCGGGTGGCGCAGGCGAAGATCCAACCTGATCGCTTGCAGCGCATCCGCGCCGAGGCCGGCGCCAGGCCCGGCCAGATCGTGCACGTGGTCGAGTTCCTGCATCCGCGCCTCGAGGAGGTGTGCGATTCGCTGCCGGCGGGACTGGGCCGGTGGATTCTGGGAACCGCGCCGGTGCGGCGCGTGGTGGAATTCTTTTGCCGCAAGGGCCGCAAGATCCGCACTACCTCCCTGCCCGGCTTTTTGATGCTGTATGCCATTGCCGGCCTGCGACCGATTCGGCGCCGCTTGCTGCGGCATGGACGCGAAATGTCAGCCATCAAAGCCTGGCTGGGAACCATCCAGCGGGTTGCCGGTGCGGATTATGCGCTGGCCGTGGAAATCGCCCGCTGCCAGCGCCTGGTCAAGGGCTATGGGGATACCCATGCCCGCGGCCTGGGGAACTTCAATGCCATCATGGGCCGGCTGGATGCCGTGCAGTCCACGGCCCAACCGACAGCCACACTCAAACAGTTGTGCGCAGCCGCCCTGGCGGACGAGCACGGCATGGAATTCAAGAAGGCATTGGCCGCACTCTAGGCAGTAGCGCCAGTCGGCGCCGATACACGACAATGGCAGGATGCCGCGCGCCAAATCCACACGGGGTAAATTCAATCAGCTGCAGGCTGGACGGAATCCACCGCGCACTCCCCAGGGTGACCGGGCGATGGACGCCGTAACTAAATTGAAATCCGAACTCCAGCGGCAACCGGAAAGTCCGAAACTGCACTTTGCCCTTGCCCAGGCACTGCTCCGCATGGGTCGAAAACACCCGGCGGAACACCACCTGGCTGAATCCATCCGACTGGATCCGGAGCGCTCGGATGCGTGGGTATTGCTGGGCGTGCTTTTGGAACGACGGCGCGCGTACGCCGATGCGGTGCAATTGTTCCAGGCCGCCACGCGAAAATTTCCTGCGGTTCCCGATTTCTGGATCAAACTCGGACGTTCATTGCGACGCGAAGGGCTGGCCGAAAAGGCTGTTGCTGCCCTCAGGGAGGCATTGCGGCTGGCACCCGTGTCAGCGGCGATTCAATACGAACTGGGCCTCGCGCTGCAACTCGGGGGGGGAATGACGGAAGCGAGGACGTTCCTGCAACAGTCCCTGGCCCAGGCTCCTGCGAATATCCTGTACCGTTGCGCGCTTGCGAACGTCGAGTCCACCTTGTATCCGCCTGTGATACAGAATGGAGACAGACCCGCCGCGCGTGTCGGTCTGCATTTGAACAAGGCATTTCATTACTCCATTCTGGATCCGATCTTCCAGGCTCTAAGGGCCCGCCACCCCGTGTTGCTGGCGGCGGAACTGGCGCTGTTTGGCAAATTTCAACCGGACGTCATTGTCGTTGCCGACGCGCAGGGGCAGGGATTACGTCAACGCTTCCCGGACGCCATTCTCATATTCGTCCGTCATGGCCTGATTACCAAGCGGCACCTGGCCGAGGCCGCTGCGGGCTGTGACTTTGTCGCCGGGGTCAGCAGCGACACCATCCGCGATGAAATCGTCAGCCACTGCGGGATCCCGGTGGATCGCATCTGGGTTACCGGGCATGTGCCCATGGACCCGCTGTTTCGCGGGCAGCGTATCGAGGCGGATCGAATTCCGTTGCCAAAGGGGAACAAGACTGTGCTGTTTGCCCCCACGTGGAATCGAAAATTGTCTGCACTGGGGCTGCTCGGAAAGCGGGTACTGGAATTGCTTCTTGGCGGGCGCGAGGACATCAACCTCATCATCAAGCCACACCCGGTGACGTTGCGTGATCAGGGGGACTGGATGTCGGAATTGCGCCGGGCGGCGCAAGGCAGGGAGAATGTCTGGCTGGTTGAAGACCCCGCCAACGACGGCATGGCGTTGTTACCCTTGGCGGATGTGCTGGTTTCAGATGCCAGCAGTCTGATATTCGCCTTCCTGGCCTGCGATCGCCCCCTGGTGCTGGTCACGCATCCCGATCGCAAACAGGATCCGGGGTATGACGAGAACGGAATTGAATGGCGCTGGCGCGATGTGGGTGAAGAGGTATTGGACATTGAAAACCTGCCGGCGGCGATCCAGCAGGCGCTCGAGCACCCCGGGTTACGGGCGTCCGAGCGGTCGCGTTACCGGCAATTGCTGTTTGGAGTGTACACGGATGGACGTGCGGCGGAGCGTATCGCCACGTGCATCAGCTCACTGCCCCGGCGGGGCCCCTCGCAGTCATGACATCTTCTGTTGAATGCGTGGCATTGGTCCCGGCCGGTGGCCAGGGCCAGCGTCTTGGACTGGGGGCGAAGGCCTTTCTCGAACTGGGTGGCAGAACCCTGCTGGAAATCGTGACGCAGCGGCTGCACCCGCATGTGTCGCGCATCGTCGTGGGCGTCCCGGCGGAAGATGCGGGTCGGGCCCGGCGCCTGCTCCCGGCGTCTGTCGAAATCATCAGCGGCGGTGCCACACGGCAGTCGACCGTAGGACGCCTCGTTGAAGTCACGACTGAGCCCATGATTTTAATCCACGACGTCACGCGCCCTTTTGCCAGCGGCGCATTGATAGGCCGCGTATTGGAGTCGGCAACGGAACACGGCGCGGCGGCGTCCATGGTGCACCCTCCCATACCCCTGGGGCGGATCACCCAGGGATGCGTGGTGCAGTCCCTCGATCGCAACGAAGTGATGCTGCCCCAGAGCCCACAGGCGTTCCGGCGCGACATACTGGAACAGGCACTCCAGAATGGACGCCGTCTCGGATGGGAACGACAGACTACCTGGCAACTGGTGGAGATGGACGGCATGCCTATCGCGGTAGTGGAAGGCGAAGAAACCAACATCAAGATCACGACGGCCATGGATTGGGATGTTGCACGGCTTGTGGTCTGGCCATTGCTGGGTCACGAGCCCGGATCCTGATATGAGCACGGAAAGCCTGTCACGCCAGGACTTGGCCTGCTTCACCTGGCACCCGGCGTTGAATCGCTTCGATTTTGTAATGGCGACCTATCTCCTGGAGACACAGATCGATCCTGAGCTTGCTGCGGTGGCCATTGCCAAGGAACAAAGCATGGCGACGCTGCGACTGGGTGCGAAAGGTTACCAGTCCTCCACCGCCATGGCTGCCCGGCTGGTCAGCGTGGAGGCGCAAGGCGCGGTCGAGGATCGACTGTTGCCGGGCTACAAGCTGACAACCGAGGTCTATCCGGATTCCGGGGCCAGCGCCAACTTGCGTCGGTTGTCCGTGACCATCGCCTACCCGCTGCCAATCCTGGCCGGCAGCATCATCCAGCTTTGGAATG
>CAYMXG010000073.1:0-5437 GCA_964394115.1 uncultured Enterobacteriaceae bacterium
TGGGCTGGCGTGAATGGGTGGCGCTACCGGGGTTAAACATCCCGGCCATCAAGGCGAAGGTCGACACCGGCGCGCGCACTTCGGCGTTGCATGCCTTTCGCATGGAGGCTTTTGAAAAAATGGGCGAGGAATTCGTCCGCTTCTGGATCCACCCCTTGCGCCGCCTCGACCTGCAGGTGGAGTGCGAAGCCCCGGTGCTGGAACGGCGGCTGGTGCGGGACTCCGGCGGCCACACCGAGGAGCGGCCCGTGATCATGACCACGGTTCGCGCCGGCGGGCGGGACTGGGAGATCGAGATAACACTCACCAGCCGCGACGACATGTTGTTTCGCATGCTGCTGGGCCGGGCCGCGCTGGTGGCTGGCAGCTTTGCCGTGGATCCCGGATCGTCGTATCTGCTCGGCCGGCGCCTGGCAAGGGTTTATCGCAAGCGATGAAGATCGGGATCCTGTCGCGCAATTCACGTCTCTATTCCACGCGCCGGCTGGTGGAGGCTGCGATTGAACGCGGTCACAAGGTCCATGTGCTCGATGTGCTGCGTTGTTACATGAACATCAGTTCCCATCATCCCACCATCCATTACAAGGGACGCGAACTGTCGGGATTCGACGCCGTGATCCCGCGCATCGGCGCCTCGGTGACCGCCTATGGCACTGCAGTACTGCGTCAGTTCGAGATGATGGGCGTATATCCGGTGAACGAATCCGTGGCCATCAGCCGGGCGCGGGACAAACTCCGCGCGTTGCAACTTTTATCCCGGCGCGGCATCGGATTGCCGGTCACGGGTTTTGCGCACCAGCCGGACGACATCACCGACCTGATCGATATGGTCGGTGGCGCACCGCTGGTGATCAAGCTCCTGCAGGGGACACAGGGAATCGGCGTGATGCTGGCCGAAACGCGCCAGGCAGCCGAGAACATGATCGAATCGTTTCTCGGCATGAAGGCCAGCGTACTGGTGCAGCAATACATCCGCGAGGCCAACGGCGCCGACATCCGCTGCTTCGTGGTCGGCAACCGGGTCGTGGCGGCCATGCAGCGTCAGGCCGGCGACGGCGAATTCCGATCCAATCTGCACCGGGGCGGCAAGGCCACCGTGGTGCGCATCACGCCCGCGGAACGTTCCACCGCCGTGCGCGCCGCCACCACCATGGGCCTGAATGTGGCCGGCGTGGACATTCTCCGATCCGAACACGGACCCATGGTGCTGGAGGTGAACTCCTCGCCCGGGCTGGGCGGTATTGAACGGGCCACCGGCAAGGATATCGCCGACAAGATTATCCAGTTCATTGAAAAGAATGCGCGCCATGGCCGGACGCGCACCCGCGGCGGAGGATAGCTTGCGGGCCGGATTTCGCATCGCCGGGGTCACGGTGCGGGCCGGGGAGCGGCAGACCGTCAATCTCGATGTTCCGGATCTTTACACGCACACCGGTATCACGCTGCCGGTGCAGGTGGTGCACGGGAAACGCGAGGGGGCGGCGCTGTTTTTGTCCGCGGCGATCCATGGTGATGAGATCAACGGCGTGGAAATCATCCGGCGGGTTCTGCGGCAGCGGGTGTTATCGCGGCTGCAGGGCACGCTGGTGGCCGTGCCCATCGTCAATATCTACGGCTTCATTCACAAGAGCCGGTACCTGCCCGACCGGCGGGACCTGAACCGATCCTTCCCCGGATCGGAGACCGGGTCCCTGGCGGCGCGCATGGCGCACCTGTTTCTTCATGATCTGGTTGCGCGCTGCAGCCACGGCATTGACCTGCACACCGGCGCCATCCACCGCGAAAACCTGCCGCAGATCCGGGCGCTCATGGACGACCCGGAAACTGAACGCATGGCCCATGCGTTTGCACTGCCGGTGATCCTGAATACCGGCATAGTGGTGGGCTCCCTGCGTGAGGCGGTGGAGAACATGGGCAGCAGCATCATCGTGTACGAGGCGGGCGAGGCGTTGCGCTTCGACGAAGTGGCCATTCGTGCCGGCGTCACCGGTGTCATCAACGTCATGCGCGAAATCGGCATGCTGCCCGTGGGCCGCAAACGCCGCCGCACCGCCGCACCCCTGGTGGCGCATTCCAGCACCTGGGTGCGCGCGCCCCAGAGCGGCATCCTGCGCACGCTGAAACCCCTTGGCGCCAACGTTGACGAAAATACGCTGCTCGGCTACATCGGCGATCCGTTTGGCGCCAATGAAGTCCCGGTGCGGGCCACGGCCTCAGGGCTAATCATCGGCCGCAGTACGACGCCGCTGGTGAACGAGGGGGAGGCGGTGTTTCACATCGCCCGTTTTCAGCATCCCGGCACCGTGGCCGGGCGCTTGGAGAGGGTGCAGCAGGAACTCAATCCCGCCACCGACGAGCTGCCGCCGGTGGAGCCGCCGATTGTGTAATCCGGCCGGCCGGCTGGCAGATGGCAAAAATGTACCCCGCCGCCATTTGCCATTATGATCGCGCACCCGATTTATACCCCTGTCACCCATACTTCATCAGCGCCATGAAAAACATTCTTATGCGGGTACTGCCCGCGGTTTTCACTCTCCTAACTGTCGCCGCGCAGGCGGAACTGCCGGAACGCGTCGGCTGGGTCGAAATGGTGCGCATCAACCCCGGCAAGATGCTGTTTGTGGCCAAACTGGACACCGGCTCCAAGAGCGCGTCCATCAACGCCCACAACATCGAGTACTTCGAGAAGGACGGCCAGCCGTGGGTGCGCTTCGATGTGGTCAATCGGCTGAAACGCAGCATGACGCTGGAACTGCCGCAGGTATGGGAAGTGATTATCAAGGGCCATGAAGGCGAAAAGGTTCCGCGCCCCGTGGTGATGCTCGGGATCTGCATGGGCAAGACTTACACAGAGACACTGGTCTCCCTGGTGGACCGAACCGGCTTTTTGTATCCACTGCTGGTGGGACGCAATTACCTCGGCGGAAGATTTGCCGTCGACCCGGCGCAGAAATTCACGGCCAAACCAAAGTGTGATGAGACCCTGCGGCGGTGAACAACCGGCACCTGTATGTATTGGCAACCCTGCTGGTGACCGTGGGCCTGAGCGTATTTTTGTACAAGACGCTGCGGCTGGATTTCCCGCTGTCCCCGGAAGTGGCATCCGACGCGTGGGAGGTGGAGGTCAAGATTGAATTCGAAGCCCATGGTGACCCGGTACGGGCGGAATTGCGCGTTCCCGCCAGCCGCACCTCCCTGCCCATATTGAACGAATACTTTGTTTCCCGCGGCTTCGGCCTGACCACGACGCGCATCGACAACCAGCGCTTGGCCATCTGGTCCAGGCGCCAGCCGCAAGGATTGCAGACCCTCTACTACCGCGCCCTGGTGGAGATGCGCAAATCCGCAGACCCGGTCACCACCGGCCGGGCGCCGGAAATCGAGAAACCGCGCCTGGGTGGTGCTGACCTGCTCGCGGCCAGGGCGATACTGGACGAGGCGCGCCAGAAATCCGCGGACCTGGACACGCTGGTCGCGCAACTGGCGCAGCGCTTCGAAAATCCCTCCGCCCAGGATGAGCATGTGGCGTTACTGCTGCACCGACGCTCCAGTGCACGCGAACGGGTGGCAAGGGTGGCTGAACTTCTGGCCATGGCAGACTATCCGGCGCGCTCGTTGCACGGGATACATATGGCCCAGCTTGGACAAGGCAGTGCCGAGATGTCCCACTGGATCGAGGTCTGGGACCGGGACCGCTGGAAGGTATACGAAGGCGCCACCGGCGCGCCTGGTGACATCCGGGATTACCTAATTTTCTGGCGTGGCCCCGGCCAGCTTGCGAATGTTGAAGGCGGCGATCAACTGAACTGGGCCATCACCATGGAATCGGTGCAACTGGGCGGACTGTCCGCGGCCGCTTCCCGCGAACGGCTCTTCAGTCCCGACCTGTGGGCCTTCTCGCTCTCCAGCCTGCCGCTGGCCACCCAGAACGTGTATCGCATCCTGCTGCTGGTGCCCATCGGCGCCTTTGTCATCCTGATCATGCGCAACGTGGTCGGCTTCAAGACCTTCGGCACATTCATGCCGGTGCTGATCGCCCTGGCATTCCGCGAGACGCATTTACTGGCCGGCATCATCCTGTTCAGCGTACTGGTGGCGCTGGGCCTGACCATCCGCTTTTACCTGGATCGGCTCAAGCTCCTGCTGGTCCCCAGGCTTGCTGCGGTGTTGATCGTCGTGATCCTGCTGATGCTCATCGTCAGCATCGTCTGTCACCGCCTCGGGATCGAGAGCGGTCTGTCCGTGGCGCTGTTCCCCATGGTCATCATCACCATGACCATCGAGCGCATGTCCATCGTCTGGGAGGAACGCGGGCCGCGTGAGGCGGTGCAGGAGGGCGTCGGCAGCCTGGTCGCGGCGACGCTGGCATTTGCGGCCATGAGTTGGAAACTCCTGACGCACCTGATCACCACCTTTCCGGAATTGCTGCTGGTGCTGCTGGCGATAACGCTGCTGCTGGGCCGCTACTCCGGCTACCGGTTGCTGGAATTGCGGCGCTTCAAGGTTCTGGCGGGGACGGCAGACTGATGCTGGCGCTGGCTCGCAGACTGCGCGCGGCCGGGGTGCTGGGCATCAACCAGCGCAATGCGGATTTCATCGCCGCCTGGAATCCGCGGCATCGATACCCGCTGGTGGACGACAAGCTGCTGACCAAGCAACTGGCGGTCCAGGCCGGGATCGCAGTGCCGGAACTGTACGGTGTCATAGAGATTGAGCACCAGATCCGGGAACTGGGTACGTTACTGGAGCAGCACGGTGAGTTTGTGATCAAGCCGGCCCACGGTAGCGGCGGCGTCGGCATCCTGGTTATCACCGGACGCATCCGCAAGCTGTTCCGCAAGGCCAGCGGCGACTTCATCACCCAGGAGGAACTGGATCACCACATCTCCAACACGCTCAGCGGCCTGTTCAGTCTTGGCGGTGCCCAGGACAAGGCGCTGATCGAGGCGCGCGTGCACTTCGATCCCATTTTTGAATCCGTGACTTACCAGGGCGTGCCGGACGTGCGCATCATCGTGTTTCGAGGTGTGCCGGTGATGGCCATGGTCCGGTTACCTACGCGCGCCTCCGACGGCAAGGCGAACCTGCACCAGGGCGCCATTGGCGCCGGCATTGACATGGGCACGGGCCGGACCCTGACCGCTGTGTGCGGCAACGAAGTGGTCAGCGAGCATCCGGATACCCATCAACCAATCACCGGCGTCGAGATACCCAATTGGCAAACCCTGCTTGGCATCGCCGCGCGCTGCCACGACCTAACGCAACTGGGCTACGTCGGCGTGGACCTGGTGCTGGATCGGGTGCGCGGCCCGTTGATGCTGGAGTTGAATGCGCGGCCGGGGCTGAACATTCAAATCGCCAACCGCTGCGGAATGCTGGGGCGACTGAATATTGTCGAGCGGGAGATCGGGCAACTGCACACGCTTGACGATCGGGT
>CAYMXG010000073.1:5537-9284 GCA_964394115.1 uncultured Enterobacteriaceae bacterium
GGGACGATCATCAACGCGACGATGTTGATGATCTTGATGAGCGGGTTCACCGCCGGGCCCGCGGTGTCTTTGTAAGGGTCGCCCACGGTATCACCGGTGACCGCGGCCTTGTGGGCCTCGGAACCCTTGCCGCCGAAGTTGCCATCCTCGATGTATTTCTTGGCGTTATCCCAGGCGCCGCCACCGGTGGTCATGGAGATGGCCACGAACAATCCGGTGACGATGGTGCCGATGAGCAACCCACCCAGCGCCTCGGCCCCAAGGAAGTAACCCACCAGCACCGGGACCAGCACCGGCAACAACGACGGCACGATCATTTCCTTGATCGCCGCCCTGGTCAGCAGGTCCACGGCGCGCGAATAGTCGGGCTTCGAGGTTCCCTCCATGATGCCGGGGATCTCCTTGAACTGGCGCCGCACCTCCAGCACCACCGAAGCGGCGGCACGGCCCACGGCCTCCATCGCCATGGCGCCGAACAGATAAGGAATCATCCCGCCCAGGAACAGGCCGATGATCACCATGTGGCTGGACAGATCGAAAGTGACCACCTTGCCCATTGCCTCCAGGTTGTGGGTGTAATCGGCGAACAACACCAGCGCCGCGAGACCCGCGGAGCCGATGGCGTAACCCTTGGTGACGGCCTTGGTGGTATTGCCCACTGCATCCAGCGGGTCGGTGATGCGACGGACTTCCGGCGGCAGCTCCGCCATTTCCGCGATGCCGCCGGCGTTGTCGGTGATGGGGCCATAGGCATCCAGCGCCACGATCATGCCGGTCATGGACAGCATGGACGTGGCGGCAATGGCGATGCCATACAGTCCGCCGAATTCAGAGGCGCCCCAGATGGACATGCACACCGCAAGCACCGGCGCCGTGGTGGCCTTCATGGAAACGCCCAGACCGGCGATGATGTTGGTGGCGTGGCCGGTGGTGGACGCGGCCGCCACATGGCGGACCGGCGCATATTCCGTTGCGGTGTAGTACTCGGTGATGACGACCATGGCGGCCGTCAGCGCGAGGCCGATCAGGGAGCAATAAAACATGTCCATGGCATTGGCGCCCATCATGTCCCGGGTGATGAAGTAAAACGCCACCGCGGCCAGCACGCCGGACACGATCACTCCCTTGTAAAGCGCGTTCATGATCTTGCCGCCCTCCTTCGCACTGACGAAGAAGGTGCCAACGATGGAGGCAATAATCGAGGCGCCGCCCAGGGCGAGCGGATACATCACCGCGTTGGCGCCGACGGAATCAGCCATCAGTCCGCCCAACAACATGGTGGCGATCAGCGTCACTGCGTAGGTCTCAAACAGATCCGCGGCCATGCCGGCGCAATCGCCGACATTGTCACCGACGTTATCCGCGATTACGGCCGGATTGCGCGGGTCGTCCTCGGGGATGCCGGCCTCGACCTTGCCGACCAGGTCCGCGCCCACGTCCGCCCCCTTGGTGAAGATACCGCCGCCGAGCCGGGCGAAGATTGAAATCAGGGAACTGCCAAAGGCCAGCCCCACCAGGGCATGCAGCGCCGGTTCGGTCTCCATTCCCAGCTTGAGCAGGATGCCGAAGTAACCGGCCACACCCAGCAAACCCAGGCCGACCACCAGCATGCCGGTGATGGCGCCACCGCGGAAGGCCACGGCCAGGGCTGCGTTCAGCCCGCTGCGCGCAGCCTCGGCGGTACGCAGGTTGGAACGCACGGAAACATTCATGCCGATGTAGCCGGCCAGGCCGGAAAGCACGGCCCCGATGACAAAACCCAGCGCGGTCTGCCAGCCCAGTGCCACGGCGATGACAACCGCGAGCACGACGCCAACGACGCTGATCGTGGTGTATTGGCGATTGAGGTAGGCGCGTGCGCCCTGCTGTATGGCGGCGGCGATTTCCTGCATGCGCGCGTTGCCCTGTGGCTGCTTTAAAACCCACATCACGGACCAGATGCCGTAGACGATGGCGGCAAGAGAGCAAACGAGGGCAAAGGTTAGTGCTGACATGGTGATTTCCCCAATTGCAAGCTGTTGAATTGATGCAAAAAAGGGACTCTACGGTCCCGCGGATGGAAAAGCGGGCAGATTTTACTTACCACATCGGGGAAAAACCAGTTATTTGCCGCGGGTCCGGCCACACATCGGCAGAATGCCAGAATTTCGCCAGCAGAATTCCAGCGTGGTCCTGCAGTCTATGGCCGCACCTCAACTACGCGGAGAATCTGACATGCGTGATTCCCTGGCCATGAAAACAGGAATGCTCGGACTGCTGGCGCTGTTGCTGTTGATCCCGCTGGGCATGATTCGCGGCAAGATCGCTGAGCGTCAAAATTACCAGGAGACGGTCCGGCGCGAGGTGGCCGCGAACTGGAGCGGAGCGCAGACCGTGCTGGCGCCGGTCCTGGTGCAACCCTATGTCATCGAAGTCAGGCGCGAGACGGATTCGGGCCCACAACGCGCATACACCACCAGCGCAGAGCAACGGATCAGAATCCTGGCTCCGGAAAGTCTCGGTTTCAGTGCCGTGCTGGCATCCCAGCGCCGGCACAAGGGGATTTACAGCGTACCGGTGTATGACGCAGTCCTGAAAATACACGGGCGTGTCGACATGCAGGAACTTCAGGCGCTGCGGCTGGATTTGTCACAACAACCCGGATTCCAGTCCCTGGGCAAACCCTTTCTGTCCCTGGCCGTGTCTGATCAACGCGGGATCAGCATCACGCCCAGGCTCGCATTCAATGACCTGTCATTGCCGATCCTGCCCGGCAGCGGAATCCCCGGTTGGCCGGCGGGAATCCGCGCCAACGTGCCGGTACCGGGGAAAGCCACCCTGCCGCTTTCCATGGCGCAATCCGATCGCTTCACCGCATCCCTGGGTTTACGGGGCACGGAATCACTGTTGGTGGTTCCGGCCGCCCGCACGGCAACGATTTCGTTTTCATCAAAGTGGCCGCACCCGGAATTCTTTGGCGCGTTTCTTCCCGCCTCCAGGCACGTCGAAGACTCGGGATTCACCGCGCAATGGTCAGTCAATGAATTCAACAGCAGGGTGGGCGAACGCGTCGCGGCGTGTGAATCGCAAAATTGCGGGGGATTACGGGAGGCAGGACTGGGCGTACGCATGTTCGAGGCGGTCAATATTTACCTGCTCGCCGAACGCGCCAGCAAATACGGCATCCTCTTCATCGGCCTCAGCTTTGCCGCCTTCTTTGCCATGGAGATGACGCGGAAGTTGCGCATTCATCCCATCCAGTACGCCTTTGCCGGACTGGCGCTGGCATTGTTCTTTCTGCTGCTCATCGCACTGAGTGAACATATCAGGTTTGGCGCCGCCTATTGCATCGCTGCTGCCAGTTGCATTGCGCTGCTCGGTCTCTACCTGCGCCACACACTGCGCGGCCGCCGTGGGGCGGCGGCATTCAGTGCCGTCCTGTCCGCGATCTACGCGCTGATCTATGTGACCATCCAGGCGGAAGACTATGCCTTCCTGATGGGTTCAATACTGGCCTTTGCCGCCCTTGCCACGCTCATGACGGCGACCCGCAGCATCGACTGGTATCAGTTGCAACCCGCGACCCCTGCCCGGTAACAGCCGGTTGGCCTGGGACTACTTTGCCTTCACCCAGGGCGGCAGCTTTTTTGGCACGGCCTCGTTGCGTAACTGGACATAGCAAGGCATGCCATCCCGGTATGGCGGGTAATCCTCGCCCTGTATGAGCGCGGCAAGGTACCGGCGGCACGCAGGCGTGATGCCGAAGCC
>CAYMXG010000074.1:0-7397 GCA_964394115.1 uncultured Enterobacteriaceae bacterium
TCTCCCTGGCGGGGGTGGAAAAATTCATGGCCGATCTCGCCGCCAGCGGCAAACGACAAGTAGTGCTCTGCGGCATGGAGGCACATATCTGCGTGCTGCAGACCACACTGGATCTCGTGCGCGCCGGGTATGAGACATTTCTCGTGTCAGACGGCGTCTGTTCGCGGCAACGGGAGAGTTATGAAATCGCCCTGGCCCGATTGCGCGATGGCGGGACCATCATTACCGATGCAGAGGCGGTTTTATATGAGTGGGTGGGCGACGCCCGTCATCCGCATTTCAAGTCGTTGCTGTCGCAGGTACGCTAAGGAGCCCGAACAAGTCCAGAATGCTTCCAATTCGTCATTCCGGCGACAGCCGGAATCCAGGAGAAATAATGCATCTATTTCAACTGGACCCCGTGTCGTAGCACGGGGTGACGAGTCCAAAGCGCTAGGTAATATCTGACTTGGTTTTCCGCCCGGCTTTCGGTTTTGGAACGCGCGTCACCTGCAACAGCCGATCCTTGCGCCGGGACTCCCGCGCCAACGCGGCCTTGTAACGCACCATCCTGCGCAACAATTCCGGCCGGCTCGTGCCCAGAATTTGCACGGCCAGCAAGCCGGCATTGCGCCCCCCACCCACTGCCACGGTTGCCACCGGCACGCCACCCGGCATTTGCACGACTGAGAGCAGCGAATCGAGTCCTTTGAGACTCTTGCTTTCCACCGGCACGCCAATGACCGGCAGCGGCGTGTGACTGGCCACCATCCCCGGCAGGTGTGCGGCGCCACCGGCGCCGGCGATGATGACCTGCAAGCCACGACGCACGGCGGATTTCGCATAGCGGGCCATGTCTTCCGGTGTCCGGTGTGCCGAGACCACACGCACTTCGCACGGCACGCCGAACTCCGCGCACACGCGAAATGCCGCTTCCAGCGTGGACCAATCCGAGTCGCTGCCCATGATGATGCCGACCAACGGTGTGCGTTTTTTCATGTCCGCTCCCCAAAGCCAATTTGTTCCGCCGCCGCGTGAGCCCGTGCGTTCGCCTGTTCCATGGTACTGCCGAGCGCACTGACATGCCCCATCTTGCGGCCCCGCCCGGCCTGCGCCTTGCCGTAAATATGCACATGCACGCCCGGCATTTCCAGCGCTCGATTCAATCCTGTTGGCCAGCCGGAGCCCTTGCCGAGCCCGAGCAGGTTCACCATAACCGCCGCCGGCACAATCATGCGCGTCGATCCCAGTGGCCAACCCAGCACGGCACGCACATGATTCTCGAACTGGGAGCACTCGCAGGCCTCAATGGTGTAATGCCCGGAATTATGCACGCGCGGCGCCAGTTCATTGATGAGGACGCTGCCATCCGCCAGCAAAAACATTTCCACGCCGAAGCTGCCCAGGCCACCCACCGCGGCCACCGCACGACGCGCCAGTTCGGCGGCCCGGGTGCCGACGTCAGCCGGCAGCGAGGCCGGCGCCTTGATCACATGGCAGATATGATCACGCTGCACGGATTCCACCACGGGGTAGGCAGCCGAGCTCCCATCCCGGGCGCGGGTGACAATCGCCGCCAGTTCCCGTTCAAATGGGCAGAACGCCTCCACGAACAACTCCGACTTCCCCGCGCTGAGGTTCTCCCATCCGGCTGCAGCTTCACCAGCGTCACGCACGGTGAAGTTGCCCTTGCCGTCGTAACCATTGCGGCGTGTCTTCAGCACCACCGGCCAGCCGTAATGGCTGCCGGCGTCGAGAATATCCTGGATGGAGGCAACCTTGCGGAAAGCGGAAACCGGCAATCCAGCCTCCGCCAGCGTGCTCTTTTGCACGAACTTGTCCTGGGTCAGGGCAATACTGTCGGCGGTCGGCAATAATCGGGCGCCGGATGCCTCCAGCACACGCAACGCGCCCGCATCCACGAATTCGTTTTCCAGGGTGATGACGTCCGACTGCGCGGCCAGTTGCAACAGGACTTCCGGATCGTTCCAGTCGCCGACGATGGAGTGCAGCGCCAGCGTCGCGGCCGGGCTGGCGCTGCTGCGTTCGAGCACGATGACATCGCAACCCAGTTGCAGCCCGGCCAGCGCGGTCATCTTGGCCAACTGGCCGCCGCCGATGATGCCGATGCGGGGATGGTCCTTGTTGCGAACTGGTTCCATGTCTTGATTCCGGACAAATAAAAAAAGGAATCCCCGCGCCTTCACCGGCCCAGGGTGAAACGGAATTATGAGCCCGGTATGGGGTTCCGGCTAGAACAGTCGGCCAAGAAACAGATACACGCTGTCGTGGCCCTGTTCGGCATGGCCATAACCCAAATAGACCGGGCCCAGCACGGTGTCCACGCCGAAGAACATGCTGGCGGCCAGCAAGGCATTGTCGGTGGCCAGGCTGATGTCGTCGCGATCCTCATACACGTTGCCATACTCCAGCGACATGCCGAAATACGCGGGGAGCCATTCGATGTTGCCGATGCGCCGGTAGAATCCGCCACGGAGCAGTAACACTTGCTGTCCGCTCAGCTGCTGCTGGGTGAACCCGGAAAGCCGGGTAAACCCGCCAATGCGGAAGCGATTCTGAATCGGTGCCACCTCGTCCGCGGTGTACTCAAACTGGACAGCGCCGAACAAACTGGTTTTGCCCCAGCTCCTGGCCCCGCCGGCGTTCACCAGTAATTGCGAGAAATTGTCATCCGCACCCAGATCCTTCAAGGATTCGATCCAATCGACCGTGGCCAGGGCGCCGGAGTGCGGGAAATTGCGGTTGTCGAACGTATCGTATGTCAGGCGGCCATAGAACTCGGCGCTGTCAAAGTCACCGTCCGGGATCGACGGATCGCCGATGCGCAGTTCCGCTTCGCCGGCATAGCGTCGCAATCCAACCCGGGCCTCACCCCAGTCCGCCAGCGTGCGCCCCGCCGACAGCCCGCCGCCATAGCGATGCACTCGATACTCCTCGACCTCATCGTCCCCTTCCCAGCGACTGGTGCTTTGCGCGTTATAAAAGACCTGCGGGCTGATGAACCAGCGCAGCGCCGCGCCCAGCGGCTGGTAGAACTCCGCGAATGCCAGAGGATTCTCGCCTATCTGGACTGCGAACCGCGCCTCCCCGGCGTAGCGGTTGAGCGCGGTCTTCAGCATGCTGGCGCCAACGTCCCAGGTGCTGTCGCCGTTGAGGTCGGTGGCCAGGGCCACGCCCAACTGTATATAGTTCGGCCCCCAGCTCTTCTCCTTCACGTGCACCAGCAGGCCCCGTTTACCACCCTCCTGCACCACCTCATAACGCACGCTCTCAAAAATGTTCCAGCCGTATAGCTCCCCGATGGCTGCATTCAACTGTTCGTTATCCAGCGGCTTCCCAATCAGGGGCTGGAAAGGATGCAACAGCACGTCCTCGCCAATCGTGGTCTTGGCCTCGACCCTTACGAACGCAATTTCCGGCGGCGTCCGGGCCGGCGCGCGTTGGACCGCCACACCGTGGGTCACACCGCCCAATCCGGCCAGCAATCCGGAAAGCTGATCCTGCGCCGCCACGGCAGCCTTTTCGCCCACGGCGATGGCATCCGCGGCGCGCTTGAAATCGGACGTCGCGATATCACCCAGGTCCGGCTCTATATATACGTCCGTCGGCTTCAATGTGCGCAGTTGTTCCTGCACATTGCGGTTGCTGAGGATATTTGAAATCTGGCCGATAACCTTTAGAGCGGAAGTGATCTCCCCGCGCGTCATCATCGGCGTGCCCACGTCCACGACGATGACGATATCGGCCCCCATGGCGCGGGCCACGTCAATGGGCACATTATTCGAGACCAATCCATCCACCAGCAATCTGCCTTCAATCTCGACCGCGTCAAAGGCGCCGGGCACGGCCATGCTCGCGCGAATGGAACGGGCCAGGTTGCCGGAGTCGAGTATCAGTGCCTCACCGGTTTCAATGTCCGTTGCCACGGCCCGAAACGGAATCGGCAACTCGTCGAAAGTCGGGATAGCGGCGACATGCTGGGTCAGGCGCGCCAGTTCCAGGTCGAATTTCTGACCCTGGATATAGCCCAGCGGGAGTTCGAGCTTGCCATCCTCGTAGCCGACGTATTTCTTCACCAGGTAATTGTCGTCATCACGCTTGCGCCGGAATTGTTGTTCCGGCCGCGGCGGCTTGTCGTCGAGGACATCGTCCCAATCCATGCCCACCATCTCGCGTTCAATTTCCTCCGGACTCAGTCCGGACGCGTAGAGCCCGCCCACAATAGCGCCCATGCTGTTGCCCGCGATGCAGTCAATGGGGATATGCATCTGTTCCAGAACCTTGAGCACTCCCACATGGGCTGCGCCGCGGGCGCCGCCACCACCCAGCACCAGACCGACCTTGGGCCGGCCCGGATCGTTTGCCGCCAGGCGATCACATGGCGCCGCCTGCGCCGGAACCGCAATCCACAGCAGGGACAGGCCAAGGGCGGCAAGTACGCCGCAGGAACGGTTTAAAGACTTCATGAAATGCTCCTCAGATGTCCCGTGCCGGGACTTAATGTAGTGCATGTGCGTTCGCTAATTCGGTATTCCGGGCAGATCTTCCCGGATGCGGCGCGAGAAATCCGCGTCCACCCCGGCGCCCCGCGCACGCTCATTAATCCGGCTACGTTCCCGCAACTCCGGGAACGGCAGACTTGGATCCAGACGCCCCTGCTCATACAGGTACTCGGGAACGTGTCCGCTCAGCAACAATTTCCATGAATAGCGCAGGTGACCCGGGTTGACCCTGGAGTGCATCCAGATGTTGCTCGTGCAATTGGTGAGCATCGTATTGTAAAACTCCGGCTGGTCACGCAGGGAATTGATTTCGTGGATGTACTCCAGGAACAGGCGCCGTCCATTTTTTATCGGCCCGGCGACCCGGTAAACGTACACGTCCTCAGGCGGGTCGGCGCGGTAGTTGGTTCGCAGGCGAATCACGTCGCGTTCATCGGCGACCACGTAAAACAATTCGAACTGGCGGAACAATCCCTTGACCGTTGAATAACCCTCCCCCACCTCATCCCGCCGCTCAATGGATATGGCCAGATGATCCCCCTCGCCAAAATCAAAACTCAGAAACACATGGGCGATGTGCGGCCCCGCCCAATAGGAGGCAATCACGTCAACTCCAACTAATTCCCGCAGATCGAAGGTATTGTCGTAGTAACCCGGGGTGAAATCGGTTTCACTGCGGTAGTCGAAATTGCGAATGTTGTGCAGGGTCACCCGATCCCCGTCGATGGTTGCATAGGGCGCAACCGCAACCTCGGCTTTCCATTGGCGGTCATTGGAAGGCGTGATACCGCTCCACCAGGCCATGACCACGACACCCAGGCATACAAATCCGGCCAGCGCGCGGCGGCGATAGCGCACAAGCATTACACCTGCCATGGTCACCAAGCCGAGGGCGGCGAAAAGGCCGGCGAGGATTCCTCCCTGCAATGGATGCGCGGGATGGGAGAAATAGATGGCGCCTGCACCCCAGGCCGTGAATCCGGCCTGGATCAGGATCATCAGGGAGAGCGCCGCAATCCGCAGCATGCGAATCACGGCTGCCGGCGCCTAGTGCAATTCGCCGAAAATATAATTTTGCCAACTGACCATGCGCAGCAGGATTTTGCGCATGATGGCCACGTGGTGCCAGTGTTTGGTGTATATCGCGGCTGCCCCAACCACGCCCGCTGGCAGATGGTAGGGCGTGGTGTCGTCTTCCAGCTTGATGACGACCGGCACACGGCCCGGCATGGGCACGGACTCCACCGTCTGCAATGCGCCGCTGGTCTGGGCCTGGCCCTGTGCCAGTACCGGCAGGATGCGGTCGACCTTGCCTTTGAATACGCGCCCGGGCACGGCCTTGTAAATGACCTCGACTTCGTCACCCGCCTGAATTCGCTGCAGGGAGTTTTGCCAGAAGGCACCAACGAGCACCCGGTCTCCGGATTCGCTGTGGATGAAGGTCATCACCGGCCGCAGCGGTAGAGTAACCGCCCTGAACCCGGGCCGAACCAGGAGTTGCGTGACCATTCCGTCCGTCGGCGCACGTACCGTGGTTTGTTCCAGGTTCCACCGCGCCTGCGCCAGTTGCGCGACGATCTGACGCACCTGCGGGTTCATGCCGCCGCTTTCCGCTTCGAAACCCAGGCGTGCCTGTTGCTCCTGCGCCTGTGCCTGAAGCGACTGTTCGGCAGACTGCCGCACCGCGGCCTGCGCCTGCTGCATCTGCGCCTCCGTGCTCTCCAGTTGCCGCTTCATGCGATCATATTCAACCTGGGCGACGAGTCCTTTGGAGACCAGTTCCCGGTAACGTGCTTCCTGAGTACGCGCCAATTCCAATTGCGCCGAAATCTGGGCCACCGCAGCCCGCGCCTGGTCCTGGGCTTCCCGGGACTGTCCCGTCCCGGCCTCTGCCCCCCGCAATTGTTGCTCCAACTGCGCCGCACTGGCATTGGCATCCGCCAGCGCCGCCTCCAGCCGGTCCACCTCGTACTGGAACGGCCTCGGATCGATCCGGAACAGCACATCGCCTGCCTTTAACGGTGTGTTGGCCAACACCGGCACCTCAATCACCTGCCCCTCGACATTGGGCACGATGGGAGTCGTTACAAAATACTCGCGCGCCAGTGTCGAGTAGGGATGGTTGTAATTCATCACCAGCAAAACCAGCGCGATAAGCACGAAACCGCCGAGTATTGCGGTTGGTACCGACCATTTGTTCAACGGGATCTTGAATATCTTGAATACCGCCCAGCAAAAGCCGGTGTAAGTCATCAGCATCAATGCTTCCATGTCATACCTCCCGCGCCGGAGACGGACGCTCGGCGGCATTACCTTCGAGGGCGGCAAGCCTTGTCTCCAGCGCCGTCAGTTTCGAAGTTATTTCCGGTGAGTTCGCGCCCGCATTCGAGAACCCATAGCCGCGATCGGGCCGGTAGATGGTGGCCCAGATCCAGAGGAACGGCCAGATGGTGTGCAGCGTCATCAGGCTCACCCAGCCCGCCACATGGATCGCGTCCTGGTGGGGATGATTGCGTTTCACTGCGATCTCATAAGGAATGTCGTGGATGGCAATGATCAGGTAGAAACATACCAAAGCGCCGAAGACCATGAAGAACAAGGCCACGTAATCCAGGAACATGATTCAAATCCTCAGTCTGGGGACACTCGCCAGCATTCATAGTGGAAATGGGGCCGCATGCTACTTAAGCGGCCGGCGCGAATCCGGTTGCGGGCGAATATGGTACAAGTCTAAACTGCTAAATTGTAGATATTTTTATTAGACCAGGTTCAACGCATCAGAGGTTGCCCGTGGTCTAGACCGCTGCTGTTTTTTGGCCAAAACTACGTTGTGTTCGGCCAACGCCCGCTCCTCATAAGCGTTCCGATTCGGAGGTTTTGCCCGTATGAAAATCT
>CAYMXG010000074.1:7497-9206 GCA_964394115.1 uncultured Enterobacteriaceae bacterium
CGCCGGCGCAGTCACCATCTACCTGGAACTGCTTGATTCCACCACCGGTGCGATGCTGGCCCGCGCCATCGATCGCAAGGGGGCACGGGATTCCAGCACGTTCCAGATTTCCTCCTCCGTCTACAATTCGGCCGAAGCACGCCGTCTGCTCAAGTTGTGGGCCGGCTTGCTGCGGGATCGCCTGAAAGCCATCCACGGCAAGAAATAGTGCAATCACGCAGCTCAACACTGTGACTTGGAGATATGGAATGAATATCCGCACAAAAAAGTTTCGACCTTTACTCATTTGCGCAGTTCTTTTTATGCCCTGCGCAGTCCTGGCCCAGGAGGCACCTGCGGCGTCCGCGCCGAAAATCGACCCAGCCGCCATGGCGGTGCTCAAGAAAATGGCAGACCACATTGCCGGCCTGCCGAAATTCAGCGTCAACATTCGCGCCGGCTACGACGCCGTGCAGGAATCCGGCCAGAAGATTGAATTCGGTGAGACCCGGACAGTCACCCTGAAGCGGCCCGATCGCTTTCGCGCCGAAATCGCGCGCAGCGACGGCGATCAGGGAGTAGTGGTTTTCAACGGCAAGGACATCGTCGCGTTCAATGACACCGAAAACGTCTATGCCACGGAAGCAAAGCCCGGCAGCCTGGACGACGCGATTGCCTATTTCGTCAAGGATTTGCAGATGCGCCTGCCGCTGGCAATGCTTTATGTCAGTACGCTGCCGGCCGAACTTGACCGGCGCGTGACGGACGCTGCATTGGTGGAGGAATCCGTGGCCGGCAAGGAAATCCTTGACCATGTCGCCGCACGGACAGAAACCGTGGATTTCCAGGTCTGGGTGACGCGGGGCAAGGATCCGCTGCCGCGCCGGGTCGTGCTGACCTACAAGCAGGCCGATGGGCAACCGCAATATTGGGCGGAACTTTCCGGCTGGAACATGGCGCCGGATGTGGCCGAGGCAAAATTTACGTTCACCCCCCCCAAGGACGCGGAACGAATCCAGTTCGCGACGCAGCTAAAAGGTCCGGGAAGCAAAGCTGAGAAGTCGGAGGTGTCGAAATGAAGACGCGGAATTTTTTCAGCACCATGCTGGTTGCCGCTGCGGTATTTTTTGTCTTTAACGCGGTCATCGAGGACGTAGAGGCGGCAAGAGGCGGAGGTGGGCGTGGTGGTGGCGGCGGACGCTCCGCCGGCGGCCAAAGCCGTTCCAGCCCCGCGGCCAGTGGCGGGTTTTCCTCACGCTCGTCATCTGCCAACCGTTCCAGCGCGAGCCGCTCCGGCGGAGCCGCGGCGGGACAGGCACAGAGAACCGGCGGTCAGGCACAAGGCGCCCGTTCGCAGCAAACTTCAGGCCGCCAATCGCAGGCCCAGAAACAGCGTTCGGGAACACAGCAGGCGGCGGCCGATAGGCAATCGCAGGCTCAGACACAGCGCTCGGGAACCCAGCAAGCGGCTGCGGATCGCCAGTCACAGGCGCAGGACAAGCGGGCGGACACGAGTTCGCAGAATCAAACGCAGCGACAGGACACAAGTTCGAAGAATCAGGAATCGCGCCAGAACCAGCAGGACCAGAACCGCGAAGACTGGCAGGAGCATGGGAACGACGCGCGGGAGGATCGGCAAGACTTCTACGAAGATGAAGTGGACGGGGACTGGAACAACGACTGGGACGGCGAAGACTGGGCGGCGGCGGCCATTGTCATCTCAACCCTGG
>CAYMXG010000075.1:0-6469 GCA_964394115.1 uncultured Enterobacteriaceae bacterium
TCGTCAAGGAAGTCAGTCGCGCAAGGACCTTTGGTTTCATGCGCGATGTGGAACTGTTACGCCAGCGTAATCTGATCCTGGGCGGCAGCCTCGACAACGCGGTCGTGGTAGATGATTATCGTGTCCTCAATGAGGACGGACTTCGCTATCAGGATGAATGCGTCAAGCACAAGATCCTGGACGTTATTGGCGATCTCTACTTGCTCGGGCACAGCCTGATTGGATCATTCAGGGGTTACAAGTCTGGCCATGAATTGAATAACCGGCTGTTGGCGCTGTTGCTGCAGCAAAAAGATTCCTGGGAATTGGTAAGTTTCGACAATGAAGTGAACGTACCGATTTCCTTTATGCAACCGATTCCGTCCACCTGATCAGAGAACGCGGCGCAGATCGCGGCTTTGACTCAGCCCCGCCGGGAAAGGCGGGCCAGAGTGGCACGCAAGGCGGAGTCAGACTGGGATTCAGCACACTGTGCCAGGGTTGCCGCAGCGGTGGTGGAAAGGCGCGGTATTGGCTTTTCCTGCGCCGGTGAAGTCGCCGGCACGGCAACAGTGACGCGCATGTTGTTAATGCACGCAAGACCGTCCAAGGCGCGAATTTTGGCCAGCAGGGATTGTTGTTCAAGGCGCAGGCGCGTGGACCAGACCGGGGAATCGGTTTGCAATACCAGTGTATCTGCGCGAATTGCACAGGCACGGACATGCGGCGACAGTTGGGCGGGGAGAAGCGTGGCCAATAGCTGGTTTATGCGGGAGAGTTCACCGGCCTGAGCGAAAAGGCGTGCAAGGGTTCCATCGCTGTGCGACAGGAGACTCTGCACTGTTGTGGGGGAGTGGCTGCGGGATGTGGCCATAATAATTATAGGGTGGAGCGGCTATGAGAATCATATTCCTGCCGGGCAGCCGGCGAAAGTGCCTGAGTATTTCATTGGGTCCGGTAACCGGTGCGTTATTGCTGATTACCTTGGCCGCCGGATTGGGAGGCGCCTTTTATGGCGGGCTCCACTATGCGCTGGTTCACGCGCAGGGAATCCGGGACATTTTGCGCAATGACGCCGGTTCGGTGTGGAAGAAGGAACTGGACGCGCAGATCGAGATTGTCGGCAGGACGCGAATTGAGGCGGAAAAATCACTGGACGCAATGGCTGGGCGGGTGAGCATACTTCAAGGTCACGTGCTGCGCCTGGATGCCCTCGGTTCGCGCCTGGCGGCAATGGCGGATCTGGACATGGAGTTTGGCGTGGACAATCCTCCCGGCATGGGCGGTCCCGAGCCCACGGTGGCGCAGCAGTCACTGGGCGCCGGGGATTTTCTCTCGACACTGGCCGATCTGGAACACGACCTGCAGGACAAGTCGGACAAGCTCTCGGCGTTGGAGTCGATCATGATGGCTCGCACACTGAAAGAGCAGACGCATCCCAAGGGCACTCCGGTGGCGGATTTTTGGATGTCGTCGGCGTTTGGATTCCGCACCGACCCGCTGACCGGCAAACGTGAGTTCCATTCCGGCGTGGATTTTGCGGGCCCGACAGGGTCTTCGATTACGGCTGTTGCGGCCGGGATCGTCATCTGGTCGGGTCCCCGGCTGGGTTACGGGAACCTGGTGGAAATAAGTCATGGCAGTGGTTACGTCACACGCTATGGACATAACAGCAAAAACCTGGTCGGCGTCGGCGACAAGGTAAAGAAAGGCGAGATCATCGCGCTGATGGGGGCGTCCGGTCGCACCACGGGCACCCATGTGCACTTCGAAGTGGTACGCGACGGAGAGTACCTGAATCCGCGCGGCAAGATGAATTTGTAGTGGGTAATCTGCATTCCTTCCCGGGTTTCGATTAGAATTCACCCCCTTTGATTTTCACTAAACTCGCCCTGCGCGCCGGGAACGGTGCGCAGGCCTGGTAGAGTCATCATGTTTGGCAATTTTTTTACCCGCATTTTCGGCAGCAGAAATGAGCGCGTGCTCAAGCGTCTGCGCAAGACAGTTGCAGAGGTCAATGCGCTTGAAGCCGGGGTGTCGGTCATTTCCGACGCCGATTTTCCGGCGCAGACCGATCAACTCCGGCAACAATTCCAGGATGGCGCGACGCTGGAGGCGTTGTTGCCAAGGGCATTTGCACTTGTGCGCGAGGCAGGCCGGAGACGCGTCAATATGCGGCATTTCGATGCGCAATTGATCGGCGGCATGGTCTTGCAAGAGGGCAACATCGCCGAAATGCGTACCGGGGAGGGCAAGACCCTGGTGGCCACGCTGGCCGCCTACCTGAACGCCCTGAGCGGGGACGGTGTGCATATTGTCACCGTCAATGATTACCTGGCGCGACGTGATGCAGAATGGATGGGCGCGGTGTACCGTTTTCTTGGCCTTTCCACCGGTGTCATCGTGTCCGGCCTGAATCGGGAGCAGCGCCGCGCCGCTTATTCCGCGGACATCACCTACGGCACCAACAATGAGTTCGGATTCGACTACCTGCGCGACAACATGGTGTTCCGCAGTGAGGATCGGGTGCAGAGGAAACTCAATTACGCCATCGTCGACGAGGTGGATTCCATCCTGATTGACGAGGCACGTACGCCACTGATTATTTCCGGATCCGTTGATGACAGGTCGGATTTGTACCTGAGCATAAACAAGCTCGTGCCGCAATTGCGCAAGCAGGCCAGCGAAGAGGCCGGTGGCGACTACACCATTGACGAAAAGACCCGCCAGGCTTATCTCAGTGAGCAGGGACATGAAAGGGTGGAGCGGTTGCTGGTCCAAGCCGGCATCCTCAGCGCCGGCAAAAGCCTTTACGACACGGCAAATATCCCCGTATTGCACCACCTGAACGCCGCGCTCAGGGCGCATGCCCTGTATAACCGCGACGTGGACTACATCGTCAAGGATGGAGAGGTCGTCATTGTCGATGAATTCACCGGTCGCACCATGCCGGGCCGGCGCTGGTCGGAGGGACTGCATCAGGCCATTGAGGCCAAGGAAGGCGTGTCCATCCAAAACGAAAATCAGACCCTGGCCACCATTACCTACCAGAACTATTTCCGGCTCTACAAGAAGCTCTCCGGTATGACCGGTACCGCGGATACCGAGGCATTCGAATTCCAGCAGATTTACGGACTGGAGGTCGCGGTCATCCCCACGCACAAGACCATGATTCGCAACGATCAGGCGGACGTGATCTTTCTCACCGCCAAGGAGAAATTCAAGGCCATCATCGAGGACATCAAGGATTGTGTGGCGGGCAAACAGCCGGTGCTGGTGGGTACTGTCTCCATCGAGATATCAGAATACCTGTCGGCGCTGCTCGACAAGGAGAAGATCAAACACCAGGTGCTGAATGCAAAGTTTCATGAGCAGGAAGCCGAGATCATCGCCCAGGCCGGGCGACCCGGGGCAGTCACCATTGCCACGAACATGGCCGGACGCGGCACCGACATCGTGCTGGGTGGCAATTTCGAAGCCGAACTGAAAAAGCTGGACAACCCCGACGAAGAAGAGCGCGCCCGAATCCTTGCTGCGTGGCAGGAGCGCCACCAGCAGGTCATTGCCAGCGGCGGGCTGCGCATTATCGGGACCGAACGACACGAATCCCGGCGCATAGACAACCAGCTGCGCGGACGGTCCGGGCGTCAGGGGGATCCGGGTTCGAGCCGATTCTATCTTTCACTGGAAGACAATTTGATGCGTATCTTTGCCTCCGAACGCGTGGCGGCACTGATGCAGCGCCTCGGCATGCAGGAGGGTGAGGCGATTGAATCGAACATGGTGACGCGTGCCATTGAAAACGCGCAGCGGAAAGTCGAGGCGCACAATTTTGACATCCGCAAGCATTTGCTCGAGTACGACGATGTGGCCAATGACCAGCGCAAGGTGATTTACGAATGGCGCAATGATCTGCTGGAGGCTACCGACATCTCCCAGGATATCGCCGACATGCGCGCGGCGCTGGTCAGTGACTTATTTTCGCGTTTCATGCCGGAGGGCTCGATTGACGAAATGTGGGATCTGGCGGGACTCTGCGATGCCCTGGAACACCAGTTTGGCGTGCGGCCGGATGTGCCCATGTGGCTGAAGCAGGAGCCTGATCTGCCGGAGGAGACGCTGCGTGCGCGGGCGCTGGAATCAGTACAACAGGCAACTGACCAACGTTTGAGCACCGTACCCGCGGAATTGCTGCGACGGCTGGAGAAGGACCTGATGCTGGATGTTCTGGATCGCCACTGGAAAGAGCATCTGGTCGGCATGGACCACTTGCGCCAGGGGATTGGCCTGCGCAGTTATGCCGCGAAGAACCCCAAGCAGGAGTACAAGCGCGAGGCTTTTGTGATGTTCGGCGAGATGCTGGAAAACATCAAACATGACCTGGTGGCGATTCTGGGCAAGGTCCAGGTGCGCGCCGAGCAGGATGTGGCGGCCATGGAGCGGCGCCCGGCACCGGAGCGGATGCTGACCAGTCACCCGGAGGCACCGAACGCCCTGGCTCCCGCGCAGCCGCTAGCCGCTGCACCGGATGGAACCCCGGTGCCATTCATCCGCCGCGATCCCAAGGTCGGTCGCAATGACCCGTGCCCCTGCGGCTCCGGAAAAAAGTACAAGCAGTGCCACGGCCGGCTGGGCTGACGCTGCGCGCCGACCATGGCAGTTGGTTTGTCCGCTGACTTGAACCTGGTCCCGATCAACGGGATCAGGCTTGGCGTCACCAGTGCCGGGATCTATCGCACGCCGCGTCCCGATCTGTGTCTGATTGAGATGATCCCCGCAGGGACGGCAGCGGCCGTATTCACCACCAACGCATTCTGTGCCGCGCCGGTAATAGTGGCGCGGGAACACCTTGCCCGCGGTCGGCCACGGTACTGTCTGATAAACGCGGGTAACGCCAACGCCGGGACCGGTGGTCGCGGATTGCGCGATGCGCGCGCAACCTGCGCCGCGCTGGCCACGCTGGCGGGGTGCAAGCCACCGGAGGTATTGCCATTCTCCACCGGGGTCATCGGTGAGCATCTCCCGGTTGATGGCATTGCCACTGCATTACCCGGCCTGCTGAAGGCGCTGCAGGTGGATGGCTGGGCCGATTGCGCGCGGGCGATCATGACCACGGACACAATCGCCAAAGGCTGTTCCGTGACGCTTGAAATCGCGGGCCGGACTGTGAATATAACCGGCATCGCCAAGGGCGCCGGCATGATCCATCCGCGCATGGCCACCCTGTTGGCGTTCATCGGCACTGACGCCCGCGTGACAGCGCCGGTACTGGACGCGCTGCTACGCAGCTGTGTATCCGATTCCTTCAATCGAATAACCGTGGATGGCGACACGTCCACGAATGATGCCTGCGTCGTGCTGGCGTCCGGTACGGCGGACCATCCCCGCATTGTTGATGCCGATGCCGCTGCAGCAATGGACCTGAGGCGCGCATTGAGCAAAGTCTGCACGACATTGGCGCAGTCAATTGTGCGCGATGGTGAAGGCGCCACCAAATTCATCTCGGTCCGGGTCGAGCAAGGTCGTGACGAGGCGGAGTGTCTGCTTGTCTGTCACGCCGTGGCGACGTCACCATTGGTCAAGACCGCTTTTTTTGCCTCGGATCCGAATTGGGGCAGAATCCTGGCCGCAACCGGCCGCGCAGGCGTGCGCGATCTGGATGTGGAGCGGGTGGACATTTTCCTTGACGATATCTGTATCGTGTCCGGCGGTTCCCGTTGCGATACTTATACCGAGCAGGCCGGGCAGGAGGTTATGGGGCGCAGTGAGATTGTGGTAAGGATTGTGCTGGGGCTGGGATCAGCCAGTGCCACGGTTTGGACCTGCGATTTTTCCACTGAATACGTGAGAATAAACGCGGACTATCGCAGTTAAAGCGACAGTCGATGCCCCTGATGTTGCCGAAAAAGGAAGATGCGGGGCGGTTGCAGATCGCAGTGGGTGTCATTCTGGATGCCCGCCGCCAGCAGGTCCTGATCGCCCGGCGTCCTGATCATGCGCGCCATGGCGGAATGTGGGAGTTTCCGGGCGGCAAGCAGGAACCTGGCGAGACCATCGAGGTAGCACTGCGGCGTGAATTGCTGGAGGAGCTTGACCTGCGCGTGCTGACGGCACGTCCCTTGATGCGCGTGGCACATGAATACGCTGGCTTGCGCGTGCAACTGCATGTCTGGGTGGTGGACGAATGGTTGGGAGAACCACGAGGCATGCAAGGACAGCAGTTCGATTGGGTGCCCGTTGCGGCACTGCATGAACGTAAATTTCCTCGGGCCAATCTGCGCATAATCAGCGCGCTGCAGTTGCCAGAACTGTATTTGATTACGCCTGACCTGGGTTCCTATGGGACGGAGTTCTTCGAGCTGACGCGGACCTTGCTGGCGGCCGGCGTGAAGTTGTTGCAGTTTCGCAGTTACCGACTCGCTGCTGCGGAACGGCCTGAGGTATTGCGCCGACTCTCGGCCCTGTGCCGGGAATCCGGTACCAGGCTGGT
>CAYMXG010000075.1:6569-9122 GCA_964394115.1 uncultured Enterobacteriaceae bacterium
CTGGGTGGGCTTGGGCCGCAGGATCTTGATGCGGCGCGCCAGGCGGGCGCCAGGGGCGTGGCCATGATTTCGGCTATCTGGTCGGCGCCGGATCCGGCGGCGGCCATTCGTGCCGGGCTTGGGGGAGAGGCGGTTGCGTAACTGAACGGGGGGATACGCCTTAGTGGCGGGTTTCGTCCTCCGGCGGGTGTGTCGCGGGCAATTCCCCTTGTGCCGGAATGCCGCGCACCCCCCGCAGCCATTCCCCCAAATCGATCAGGCGGCAACGCTGGCTGCAGAACGGCCGCCACGCATTGGCGGGACCCATCTCGATCCGCACCTGGCAGGTGGGACATTTGCGTTCGCCGGTCACAGGATGCAACAGCGCAGTTCGAATTCAACGTCATCCTCGGCCTGCCCCGGGCGTTCCCGGGAGTCCTGCTGCCCCATGAAGCGCACGGTGAAGCGGTGCCTGCCGCCGCTAATCTCGGGGAAATAGGGTGACCCCACCGGCAATACCACACGCACAATCTGGCAGGCGACATTGGGTTCAATGGGTTTCTGGAAGAACCCGCGCTGTGCGCATTCGATGGTGGGCGTGGTACTGTTCCTGACCATGTGCAATGCCAGTTTCATTGCGCGGCGTACCACCATGAGATCGCGATGCCATACTTCAAGTGCTGCGCGCCGCCCGACCACTGATTTGTGCAGCCAGTAATGATACGCAGGCAGATCAAAATTGCAGGTGCCGCCCGGAATCGCACTTCGCTGCCGTATGGAACTCACCAGTTCATCGCGGCGCAGTCCCTGTCCCGGCTGACAGGAAGCATCCCGCAATTCAGTCAGGTAACCGTTAATCTCGCCGAGCACGGCGCTTAGTCGCGCCGGATCCACGCCCGGATTGTTTTGCAGAGTGGAAAGACTGTTTGCGTGCCGCTCCAATTCCTTTATCAATTCCGTTTTAACGTCGGACCGGCCCAGCAGGTCAATGACCCCAAGCAGGGCCTCCAGGCACAGCCGGCTGTCCCACTGGCTGTTTCCGCCGAGCAAATGCTGGGCAATATCAAACAGATGTTCCAGGCGCAGAAACGTGCGCATGCGCTCATTGAGCGGCTGTTCGTAACAAATCACGCCATCCGTAAGGTTCACGCCCTGTCACCCTGAATCCTGCACACCGGGACCGGCATTGTCCGACAATTGCCGTGCGAGATGCAGATAATTCCCGTGCAGCTGTCGTACGCGTGTGCGCAATGCGCCGGGTTCGCCGCCATTGTCGATAATGTCGTGAGCTGCCTTTTTGCGGGTCGCGCGGTCCGCCTGCCGAAGCATGATGTTCCTGACGTCCTCGGCTCCCGCGCCATCACGCCGCACAGTTCTGGCGATCTGTTCATCTTCCGGGAGGTCCACGACCAGTATCCGGTCAAAGTCGCCGCCGCTGCCTGTTTCCAGCAACAAGGGGATGCTGACTATGCAATACGGGCGGTCAATTTTTCCCAGGGCCTTGCCAATCTCGCTGCGCACAATGGGATGTACGATTTGTTCAAGCCTGCGGCGCAGGACATCATCCTGGAATACGAGCTTGCGCACATGGTCGCGCCTGATACATCCGTCCACGCCAACGGCATCCGCCCCCAGCAAGGCAACCATCGCCGGGTAGGCGGCACCTCCCGGTTCGGCGACACGTCGCGCGATCTGGTCCGCGTCGATAACCGGGACATCCAGCGCCGCGAATAATGCCGACACGGTCGATTTACCACTGCCAATGCCACCGGTCAGAGCCACAGTCATGAGTCGCCTCATCACCGGCCTGTCCACGTCACATAGGTCGCTGTGATCTGCGGTCCCCAAAGCAACGCGACCCATCCCGCCAGTGCCAGGTACGGCCCGAACGGAATCGGCTGGCTGCGCTGCTGCCGGCCGGACAGAATCTGGGAACCGCCGACCAGTGCGCCAATCAGCGAGGCCATTACCAGCATCAACGGCAGCATCTGTATTCCATTCCACGCGCCCAGCGCCGCGAGCAGCTTGAAATCCCCATGGCCCATGCCTTCCTTGCCGGTCAGCAGGCGAAACACCTGGTAAACGATCCAAAGCACCAGGTAGCCTGCCATGCTGCCAAGCAAGGCAGGAATCAATCCTGCAAACAGCATGAAAATATTCACCAGCAGGCCAAGCCAGAGTAGTGGCAGCGTGATGTCATCCGGAAGCAACTTGTGGTCCAGATCAATTCCGCTCAGTGCAATCAGGCACCAGGTAAACAGCAGGGCGGCAATGGTTTGCGCTGAAAATCCGAACCGGAGACTGACCAGAATTGACAACGACGCGGTCAGCAATTCCACCAGCGGGTACCGCATTGAGATGTGTTGGTGGCAGGATGAGCATTTCCCGCGCAGCAACAGGTAAGAAATAACCGGGATATTTTCCCAGGGTGCTATGGCATGACCGCAATGCGGGCAGCGCGACGCCGGAAACACCAGACCCGGTGTCGTCTCCGCCAAGTCGGCAGGCGGCGTGACATTCAGTAGTGCGCAGCAGTCGCGCCGCCACTCCTGGTGCATCCGGCGCGGCAGCCGG
>CAYMXG010000076.1:0-9113 GCA_964394115.1 uncultured Enterobacteriaceae bacterium
GTGTGCACGCGCTGCGTCTGGTAGACCCCCTCGAATATGCGGTCCGCGGCTTTGAACCCGGCCTCCAGGTCGCCGGCGCTGAAAGTGGGATTCTTGGCGATATTCTTCGGCGCCGAGGCATGCAACTGCGGGGCGCCGGGCTCCATCGCGCGTTCCGGGTCGAAGACCGCGGGGAGTTCCTCGTATTCGACATCGATTAGCTGCAATGCCGCCTCGGCAATATCGACGCTGGTTGCCGCCACTGCCGCCACCGGCTGACCGACAAATCGGATGGTGTCGCTCATCAGCACCATGTCCTGCACCATGCTTTTGGCGAGCGTGGGCACGAAAAAGACCGGGCAGAACTTCCGTTGCGGGACATCGTGGGGCAACAGGATCGCCTTCACGCCCGGCAACTTCGCCGCCTCCGAGGCATCAATGCTGCGGATTCGGGCATGGGCATAGGGGCTGCGCAGCAGTTTCCCGTGCAGCATCCCGGGCATCGTCACATTCACCGGGTAACCCCTGCCGCCGGTCACCTTGTCATAGGCATCAGGCCGTATTGCGCTTTTTCCGATCACACTGAATTCAGACATGATTGATGCACCCCTCGCTTACGGAATTTGAGATATGGACATCCCCACATAAAGAGCAACCACCAAACACGCTTACCGAGACTTGCATTAACGATGAACAATCGTAAGGCTCAATAGATCCATAGCCACAACAACGCTCCAAGCAACACACCGGCGCCGATTATCCACGGCAACGGGAAGGTTGCGCCGCGCGCGGGTTCAACTGCGGCAGCAACTCCGGCCGCCACCGGCGCCTCGCCGCCACCTTTTTCCAGTTGCGCCCGCAGTGCCGCGACAAATTCGTCACCCATGGAATCCGCTATTTTCTGCATCATGCCCAGGCCAAACTTCCCCAGCCGCCCGACGATGTTGATATCCGAGATGTAATGCACCTCGGTTTGCCGGCCGTTGACGGGCTTTAGCGCCAGCGAACTCTCCGCGCGGATCCGGCTTGCGCGGCCACCTTCCTCGCCGGTGGTGACATACGAAGAGAACTCCGGCGGCCGCTCCTCCGTTACCTCGACATCGACGACGAAGGTCGTTTTGATCGGACCCACCTTCACCTTGATGGTGACTTTATGTTTGGATGCGCCGACTGCCTCCACGGACTCGCAGCCCGGAATACACGCGGCCACCTGTTCGGGCGCGGTGATAAACCGCCAGACTTGATCCTGTGGCGCATCGACGTTGAACCGCTTTTCGATCTTCATGACCGGCGTGGCAGGACAGGACTAGCCGGCCGCGGCCGCAAGCTGGATGGCCTGGATGATCTTCTGATACCCGGTGCAGCGGCAAAGATTCCCGGCGATCGCGTGGCGTATCTCCTGCTCGGTCGGGTTGCGGTTCTCGGCCAGCAACTGCTTCGTCGCCATCATGATCCCGCAGGTGCAGTATCCGCACTGCACGGCACCCGCCGTGATGAAGGCCTCCTGGATCGGGTCCAGCACGCCGCCCTCGGCCAGCCCTTCCACCGAGGTGATGCTCTTGCCGCGCACGGCCAGTGCGAACGTCATGCACGAATACACCGCCTTGCCGTCCACCAGTACCGTGCAGCAACCGCAACCACCTGAGTCGCATCCGCGCTTGGTCCCGGTGAGTCCGGCCCGTTCGCGCAATGCGCGCAACAGGGTGTCGCCCGGCTCCACGGCTATTTCGTGAATCTCTCCGTTTATACTCAGATTAATCAATTGTTTCATTGGTCATTTCCTTGATCAGTTGAGCCGGTCCGCCGCCAGCTTCAATGAACGCTCGACCAGGACGCGGGTCATCGCGCTCCGGTACGCCGCCGATGCCCGGTGGTCGGTCATTGGATCGACGTCCCCCTGCGCCGCCTTGGCCGCCTGCGCGAATATTTCCGCGGACGGCTTGTTGCCACGCAGAGCGCTTTCAGCGGACCTGGCCCGCACCGGTGTCTCTCCCACGCCACCCCCGATGAATACTCGCGCTGCACTGAATTTGCCCGAGGCATCGACAGTCACAAACACCGCGGCATTGAGGATGGCGAGGTCATTGGCGTTGGTTTCCAGCTTCATAAACGCGCTCGCGCTCTTGGCCGGCGCGGACGGGACCATCAGTTCCGCGACGAATTCCCCCGGCTTGAGCGCGTTTTCGAACAATCCGGTGAAGAACTCATCCAGCCGGATCATGCGTTGCCCGCCCGGACCCTGCGCGTTAACGGATGCATCCAGCGTCAGCAGGGCTACCGGCACATCGAAGTACGGGCAGGACGCCGCCACGCATCCGCCGAAGGTGGCCGTGTTCTTGATTTGCACCGGCGGATAGCGGAGGGAATCCTTGAGCGCGCCGTGCCATGGTTCGTCCAGGAGTTTCGCCTGGGTCTCCATTTGCGCAAATGTGGTGGTGGCGCCAATGGTTGTTCCCTGCGCTCCCGGTTTGATATAGCTGAGGCCAAGCCGCTGGATGTCAATCAACGCCTCCACCTCGGTCAGCAGTCCGCGCGCGCTGAGTCCATGGACAAAGGTTCCGCCGCCGATAATCAGGGCATTGCCCTGAAACCGCTGCAGCAGTGCCACCAGCGCGCTGGCGTTTTCAGGAGTGCAATACTCCTGCAATTTGGGAAGAGACACGATCGACCTCCAATTCAGATGAACTGACTTGCTCCGTCGCCGGGACAGGCGCGGTCTATTCCTCCGCTTCCGTATCCTCCACTTCGCGCTTCCTGGCCGCAGACTTCTCCTGCATGTACGCCGGCAATTTATAAATGCCGCGGTCCACCAGGCGCTTCGTCGTGGCCTGCACCACCTTGTCATTTTCCGCATGCTTGAGCGGCGGACGCGTCAGGCAGCGGTTCTTTTCATAAATCGGCTGGTCGTAAATCAGCCGGTATTGCTCGGTGCGCAGATCCCGCAGCCAGTTGCCCCACAGCGAGCGGACGCGATATTGGCGCAGCGCCTCGATATCGATAATCGCTCCCGCGAAGGACGCGCTCCCACCGGAGGTGTGATTCGAAATCACCCGCCCCTGGTAATCCACGATCATGGACTGGCCGCCGCCGAAATCCAGCGGGGTTTCGGTGTCCGGCGTGGGGTAATACTCGCCAATATTCGGGGAGACCACGTACAACGTGTTGTCCAGCGCACGCGCCCGGTTCTGCACCTCCCACAGGCCGTTGCTTACATAGGGCTCCGGGTAGCTCGGGCGGTACAACACCTCCGCGCCGTTCATGGCCAGCCCACGCGCGGTCTCCGGATAGCTGCCTTCCATGCAAACCAGGCAACCGATACGCCCGATCTCGGTCTCGACCACCGGGTAGAATGCGTCCAGTCCCTCCCCGTAGAGTTCCACCCAGCGGTCCCAGACATCATGGGGCACCGTCGAATGCTCGCGCGCAAACACCTGCATCTTGTAATGGGTATGGATCAACTTTCCGCGCGGGTCGATGATGAAGGCGCAGTTGAAAAACCGCTCCGGGAATTCCGGGTGCTTGGCCTTGGCCTGGGCGATGATGAATGTATTCAGCGAACGCGCCAGATCACCCAGGTATTCCGTTTCCGTTCCCGGCAGATCAATGGCCATCTTTTTGACGTAGTCAACGTGATCCCAGTCGAAGACCTCATCGGTAAATCCCTGCAGTCCACCCTCCGGAATGGTGATGAGGCGCACCGGCAGATCGATGGCGGACAACCAGACCGCGGCCCGCGCCAGTTGCGCGATATGATCCAGGTTGCGCTTGATGTCAGCGCGCTTGTGTGCGCCGTGCATCACGGACTGCAGCGCAAGTGCCATGTATTGTTCGACAAAACCATTCTCAGTCTTCATATGCCTACCCTCCGTTAACGTCGGTAACACACGACCCGATGCAATCGCGACCCGGATCAACCTCCAGATCTGATTTCCAGTATGTCCGCTATTTCGGTCCCGAAACTCGCAAATCCCGTGCCCGGATCGCAATTTACGTAAATACCGGTCAGCTTGCCCCGCGGCAAAACACTGATCTCATGATCCAGCAACACCTCGGGCATCCTGCCGATGCGGCGCAGCAGCGCCAGGAATTTTCCGTGGATCGCCAGGTGGGTCGGGTGTTTGGCGGTCCACTGTTCCAGATTACGCAATGTCACATAGTAAGCAAGCACGTTCACCTGGTCGCGCGCAGCGCCGGCTGAATCGGTTTCGTGGACAAAGCGGCAGGAATAGCAACCTGCCTCTTCCGGGTTGTCCGCCAGGTACCGGGCGCCAGCCACCAACGCCGGATATACATCGTCGAGGAACACTTCGCGCTCCTCACCCCCGGTATCCGTCCAGTCCGGGCCGCCACGGGCGAAACAGACATTGGCCGGCATCTCAACGCAGATACGGCGTCCGATACCGTCCCGGTTCTTCCGTTGCGCACCGAGCGCGTCGCCGGCGGCGTTTTGCAACCGGCCCTCATCCAGCGCCTCCATGCGATCGCGCATGCCACCCCAGTAGCCATGGTATGGAGTAATCACGTTCTCCTTGGCCAGCCTGGCAATACCGAAATTCTTCTGCGGATGCGCGAGCAGAGTATCCAGCAGCTTGGTCTGAGGAAATACGATCTCGCCCCACCGCCCAACCGCGCTTTTGGCAGCCGCATTGGACTGGAACCAGCCCTGCACAGCCGGGTTGCGCCACCAGCGCTGGAAGCCTGCCGGATTGCGCCAGTAGGTGGCGTAGATCCATGTGCGGCTGCCGGCGGGTTCTTCGCACCAACCGCGTTCGACCCAGTCCGGCGCATCAGCGAGTGCAAACAACTCCCCCAGCGCCGCGTGTGCATGCCCCGCCTCTGTCTCGTCGCCGCGATCCTGGACGCCAAAATAGACATTGGCGATCTCCGTGACGCCGATCTCGAACTCGGACACATAGGCCTCGTAGGGCGGGACGAATCCTTTGGGCCGGTTCTTGTGCATACGCGCTACCGCACCAACTGACCGCACGGACTCAGTGACCGGGACATCATCGTGCTCAGAGTCCGGGGAAAGGCGGCGAACTCGGCCGCCCAGGCATCCGCGTACTCATTATTTTGCGCCGGACGGCGCCTTCCAGATGCCCCGTTCCTGCATCAGCGCAATCTGGCGATCAATGACCGTCCGCTTGTACTCGGCGTGCCTGGGGGGCATCTGCTTGAGATACCGGTTCTTCGGATAGATGGGCTTTTCGTAGATGAGCTGCGCCATTTCCGCGCGGATGTCCTTCAGCCAGTTGCTGACCTGCGCATTCGCGCGATGATGACGCAGGGCTTCGATGTTGATGACCCCGGAAACAAAGGTGGAGCCGTTGGTGTCGAGCTGCTTGCCGACAATGGCACCCTTGTAATCCACGATCATCGACCGTCCGCCGCCGGCATCCACCGGTGTGGCATCCTCGGCATGCAGGTAATACCAGCTGATGTTCGGCGCCACGATGTACATGTTGTTTTCCAGCGCCCGGGCCCGGTTCGAGATCTCGAATATGTCATTCTGCGTGAATGGCGCCGGCATGGAGGCGCGGTACACCACCTCGGCGCCGTTCATGGCCAGCCCCCGGCCGTTCTCCGGGTAGTTGCCCTCCATTGCCATCATGATGCCCATGCGCCCAATGGCGGTGTCCGCCACCGGCCAGAACGCCTGTAATGTGCGTCCGTACTTCTCCACCCACCAGTCCCACAAATCGTGGGGCGACACGGAGCGTTCACACGGGAGCAGCGAGGACACCTTGTGGTGCTGAAGGATGACCTCGCCATGGGGATCCAGGATGAAACCGACGTTGAAAAAAAGATCCTTCCAGTCCGGGTGCCGGGCCTTGGCCTGGGCCATGATGAACACGTTGTTGGCGCGGGCGATCTCGCCCAATGCGTCGGTCTCCGGCCCGGGGATATCAATGGCGCAGGTGTGCGCGAACTCCTTGTGGTCCACGTCCAGAGCCTCGTCGTTGAAACCCTGCAGGGCGCCTTCCGGGATGGCCAGCAGTTTCACCGGGATGTCGAGACTCGTCAGCCACAGCGCGGCGTGGGTCAGGCTCTTGATGTGATCGATATTGATCTGGATGTCGGCGCGCTTGCGGATGCCGCGGAAAACCGGGATCAAGCCCACGACGTTGTACGGTTCAATCATCCTCAATTCCTCCCAGTGCGCCCTGGCGGCGGAAATGCGCCGGCCTGCGGCGTGAGTTCACGCGCCTGCCAGCCATGGTTGATATTGCGGCGTACGATCCGGATTGGGGTAATGCCGGCCCGGCGTTTCCAGAGCCCTGCCCGGACGCATAAAGTGCCCGGGCAGGGTTCAATTGAATATATGGTACTTATCTCGTATCTGACGTTTCCGCCGGGTCGTCGCCTCAGTTGCCGAACATATAAGCTACGCTGATGCCAAACTCTGCAGGCCGGCCGATGATGCCCGAACCCCAGCCCTGGGTCAGGGCATTGGCGAATCCCGAAGACAGGTAACGTTCGTCGGTGACATTCTTGCCAAAGGCACTGACCTCCCAATCACCGTTCTGGCTGAGCCAGGTCAGGGACAGATCCAGCAGGTGATAGCCGTCCTGCGCGACTTCGGGGAAATTCATGGCATCCTTGTAGGTCTTGCTGCGATAGGACCAGTCCACCCGCCCGATGAGATTGCCCCAGTTGTTGCCCATGGCATAGTCATACTGCACACCCATGGTGGTGGTCCATTCCGGCGCATTGACCAGCTTGTTGTCCAGCGTGATGGAACGGATGTCGGTGGTGAAGTTCTCATTCGGATCAAGCTTGGTGTAGCCAGCGTCCGTGTAGCCTACGCCGCCCTGCACCAGCCAACCTTCCGCCGGGGCCATTGTGGCTTCCAGTTCGAAACCATCGATCTCCGCCGCCGCGGCATTGCGCGTGACCGGCGCGATGCCGTCATTGATCTGGATCTGCAAGTCGTCGTATTCAGTGTGGAATCCGGCGGCGGCCAGGAACAGCCGATCATCGAATCCGTTCCACTTGAAGCCGATTTCATAAACGATCGCCGTTTCCGGTTCGAAAGACGGCACTTCGGTCTTCGGCGGGAATACCCGCTGCACGAACCCGCCACCCTTGAAACCCTCGGAATAGGCAAAATACGTCATGAAATCCTCGGTCCAGCTATAGGCCACGTTGAAGTGCAGATTGAGGTCGTTGAAGGTCTCCTTGGTAGTGCCCGCCGGCAGGATTTCCGTGCCGGACTCGATACCCGGAAGCAACCCCACCACGTTGCCTTCCGCATCCGAGATGGGCAGGCAGCAGAAGCGCCCGCCCGGCGCGGGGAACACCGGCGCATTCACAAAACCCAGGAACCCTGCATTCGCGATTTTCGGATCGATCACCGTATCCAGCCGGGTGCACGTGACCACCGTACCGTCGATCAGAGTCTCAGGGCCCTTGGGCAGGTCCCAGCACTTGTCGCCAATGATGAATTTCTTGGTCTCGTCGGTGTAGCGCAGCCCCGCTGTCAGGGCCAACTTCTCGGTGGCAGCAAAAGTCATCTGGCCGAAGCCCGCTATGCTGCTGTTATCGATTTCGGCGCCGGACAGGAAGCGCCCCACCGGAAACTCCACGTCGTCCAGGTTATAGCCCTCGGTCGTGGAATAATAAACGCCTGTGAGCCAGGTCAGGCGGTCGTCAAAGGCCAGGCCCGAGATCTGAAACTCCTCCGCGAATTGTTCGGTGGCAAACTCGTCCATCAACTGCGCCAGCACCTGCGCGACACTGCCGTGGTCGTATCCCGTTTTGGCCTCCATATCGCGGTAGCTGGTGATGGATTTGACGCTCACCGGTCCGAAGTCATAGCGCAGGTTCAGCGCGACGCCCCAGATATCGGCATTGGATTTGAGATCCATGGTGCTCATGTTGCGCAGGGATCCATTCTCGACGTCGACTACATCGGCCGGACCGACCGGCGGGTTGCCGAAGTTCTCATTGGGGACATAACCCGGGAAACCGATACCGGGGACGCCGCCCGTCTGGCCAAGCGGTACCGTTGCGGTAATGTTGTACAGGTCGATGAAACTCGGGGCCGGCAGCGGCGCCGGTGGCGGCACGAAGGTCGGGCTCGCCGGATTGGCGAGCGCGCCGATGTTGGCCAGACTGACGCCGGAGTAATCGGCGACGTGCACATGGGGCACACCGTTTTCGCGCACATGGGTGTAATCGGCGCTGAAGTTCGCCTCGAACTGATCATTGGGTACCCAGCGCAGCGCGATGCGGCCGGCGTCGCGATTGGTGTCTCCCAGGTCATCGCCGTCGGGCGTGTTCGGCGCATCGACAAAGCCATCCCGGTTGTATGTGGCCGCCGAAGCCTGGGCATAAAAGGTGTCGGAAATCGGAATGTTGACGCTGCCCTGCACATCTATCCGATCATAAGTGCCGCCGGTCACCTTCAGCTTTCCGTGCATTTCGTCGTCCGGCAGCTTTGAGGTGACGCTGATGGCGCCGCCGATGGTATTGCGTCCGAACAGGGTTCCCTGCGGGCCGCGCAGCACTTCCACGCGCTCCACATCCACAAGATCGAGAATGCTGCCGATGGAGGTGGCGATATACACGCCGTCCAGGTAGATGCCCACGCCGGGCTCCGTGGTCAGCGTAAAGTCCACCTGGCCGATGCCGCGTATGAACACGGAGGCCGCAGCGCTGGAACCGGAGAAGTTTGCCGATGGATCGATAATAAGATTGGGAGTCGCCGCTGCGAGGCCATCCAGGCGCTCAATGTGCCGCGCCTCCAGCGCAGCCCCGCTGAAGGCGGTGATGGAGACCGGCGTGTCCTGCAGGGATTCCTCGCGCCTGCGGGCGGTGACCACGACCTCCTCCAGTCCGCCACTGTCCTGGGCCAGCGCCACGGACGGCAACAGCAGGAATTCTGCGATGAGCAAGCTGCCCGCTACACAAACGCGAAGCGCGGGCTTCCGGAATATGCGATCAATCATGGCGTCCCCCTCTTTTTGAGCGCGATAGTCACACAATCGTGTGTAAACCACTGATATATTACGCGCCGATCTGGCACGCTGCAACCAACCTGATATATTACGTAGTGCAGAGACGTTTCCCTTGGCAGGATAAGGTCTTTGCCCCCAGCGGATGTGTAACCGTCCGCGATAAATGTTCAGCCG
>CAYMXG010000077.1:0-8958 GCA_964394115.1 uncultured Enterobacteriaceae bacterium
TACGACGCCATCGTCATCGGCGCCGGCCACAACGGCCTGACCAATGCAGCGTACCTGGCCAAGTCCGGGCTGCGCGTGCTGGTGTTGGAGAAGAACCCGTACATCGGCGGCGCCGCTGTCAGCCGCGAACTGCACCCGGGCTGGACCTATTCAAATTGTTCCTACGTGTGCAGCCTGCTGCGCCCTGAGATCTGGCGCGACCTGGAACTGGCGCGTCACGGCCTGCAGGTGATCGGCTACGAGGGCGGCATCACCTTCATGCAGAACGGGGATTATTACGGCAATTACAGCGACCCCGCCCGCCACCATCGCGAAATGTCGCGCCACTCGCGCCGCGACGCCGATGCCTACGAACGCTACACGTCGGATGTCATGCGCCAGACGCGGCTGATCCGGCCGTTCCTGCTGCGCACGCCGCCGGATCCCACGTCGCTGCGGCCGCGCGATGTCATGGAAATGGTCTACATGCTGCGCAAATACTGGGGCCTGGGTGAACAGGCCCTGTACGACACGATGCGGTTCTGGACCATGAGCATCGGCGAATTCCTCGAAGAGTATTTCGAGACCCCGGTCTTGCAGACCGCCTTCGCCGGCGGCGGCATCATCGGCACCGGCCTGGGCGTGTATTCGCCCGGAACCGCCTATGTCCTGTTGCATCACTATATGGGCGAGGTGGACGGCAGCATCGGCGCGTGGGGCTTCGCCCGCGGCGGCATGGGGGCGATTACGCGCGCAATGGCCGGCGCGTTGCGGTCCCATGGCGGCGAGATCCGCACCGATGCGGAAGTGCGGCAGATCCTGGTGCGGAACGGCCGCACACAGGGCGTGGTGCTCGCAAACGGGGACGAGTTCCATGCGGAGGTGGTGGTCTCCAATCTCGATCCCAAGCGCACATTTCTGAAGATCATGGACGAAAAGGACCTGCCGCCGGACGTGGTGCGCCGCGCGCGCAATTTCAAGATCCGGGGATCTTCCGGCAAGCTGAATATCGCGCTCGACGGCATGCCCAGGTTCTCCGCAGTGCCGGAAAATCATCCGCTGCTGATCGCGGACCTGCACTTCATCGATTCGCTGGAGCGCATGGAGCGTGCCTACGACGACTGGAAATACGGGCGCTGGTCCTCCGACCCGTACGTGGACATGCTCATCCCCACGCAGGTGGATCCAACCATGGCCCCACCGGGCAAACACATGATGACCGTGTTCGTGCAGTACTGCCCGCCGAAGCTGGCCAACGGCGACTGGACCCCGGCGGATCGCGATGCGTTTGCGCGCACCTGCGTGGATCAGATCGCCGCGTACAGCCCCGATTTCAAGGACCTGATCCTGCACATGGAAGTACGCACGCCGCTGGAACTGGAGAACGAGGTTGGCCTGACCGAGGGCAACATCTTCCAGGGCGAACTGACCATGGACCAGTTGCTGTTCAACCGCCCGTTCCCCGGCTATGCGCAATATCGCGGCCCGGTGCCGGGCATGTACATGTGCGGTTCCGGCACGCATCCCGGGGGCGGGGTCATGGCCGCACCGGGCGCCAACGCGGCGCGGGAAATACTCATGGACCTGCGCCGACCGGCCATCGTGCCGAAGGATGCCGGGGATGACTGAACACCGGGATGCCATCGTCGTCGGGGGTGGACACAACGGCCTGGTGTGCGCTGCCTACCTGGCGCGCGCCGGCCGCAAGGTTCTGGTGCTGGAGCGGGGCGAGTCCCTCGGTGGCATGGCCGGGCAGCGCCGGTTTGCAGAGGGTTTCTCGGTGCCCGGGTGCGCACACCTTTTATATAACCTCAATCCCGGCGTACTCCGCGACCTTGGCCTGGAATCCCACGGCCTGCGATTGCTGGCTTCACACCTGGACACGGTCGCGCTGGATGAAAGCGGGAATCACCTCACGCTGAGCGAGCGCGGCGTGGAAGGCGCGGGAATCTCGACCCAGGAGCGGGCCGTGTATGCCGCGTTCATGGATCGTCTGCGGCGTTTCGCCGCGGTCCTCGCCGACGCCAACGCGATTATCCCGCCGCGGCTTGCCACCGATGGCTGGCGGGACAATTTGGTCCTGGCGAAACTTGGTCTGCGCGCATGGAGGTTGGGCCGCGATGACCTGCGTGAAATGTTGCGCATCGGCGCCATCAATATCTACGACGTGTTGCGGGAGGAGTTCAGTCACCCGTTGCTCATGGGGGCATTGGCGCTGGATGCCGTGCTCGGTACGCAAATGGGCCCGCGCTCCCCGAACACGGTCTTGAACTTTCTACACCGGCTCACCGGCCAGGTCGGGGGTGGCAGCGGTATCGCCATTGCCGAGGGCGGCATGCAGGGTGTCATCTCCGCGCTGGAGCGCGCGGCGCTGGCGGCAGGCGCTGAGATCCGGCGCAATGCGGGTGTCACGAAAATCCTCACGGACGCGAACGGCGTCACCGGGGTGGAATTGGCAGGCGGCGAAGTGGCGACGTCCAAGCTGGTGCTTTCCAGCGCCGATCCGAAGACCACATTCCTGCGGCTGCTGGCGCCCGGCGCGCTGGACACGGGGTTCCTGCGGCGCATCCATAACCTGCGTGCGCGCGGCACCGCTGCCCGGTTGCACCTCGCATTGCGCGGCGCGCCGCAGTTTCGCGGTGTCGAACCGGCGGCATTGGGGGCGCGGATCGTAATCGCCCCCGCGCTGGATGAAATCGAACTGGCCTTCGATGCGGCGAAGTACGGCGCCTGCTCGGAAGTTCCCGTCATGGAGTTCACGGTCCCGAGTCTGCGCGATACCGCGCTGGCCCCGGCCGGCATGCATGTGCTGTCCGCCACGGTTCTGTACGCGCCGGTGCGGTTGCGCGGCGGCTGGACCGCAGAGGAGAAGTCCACATTCCTGGAACGGGCGCTCAAGCGGCTGGTGCGCTACGCGCCGGGTATCCGTGATCAAATCATTGCCGCCGAGTTGCTGTCACCGGCGGATCTCGAGTCCGAATATGGCGCGACGGGCGGCCATTGGCACCACGGCGAACTGGCGTTGGATCAGTTCATGATGCTGCGGCCGGTCCCGGGTGCCGCCCAGTACGCCACGCCGATCCCCGGGTTGTTCCTGTGCGGGGCCGGCGCCCATCCCGGCGGCGGCGTCAGTGGCCTGCCGGGCCGCAACGCGGCGCAGGCAGCCTTGGCGGGGGCACGGCGATGACGACCATGCCCCTGCGTGACCGCGTAATGCATGAGACGCCGCT
Organism: uncultured Enterobacteriaceae bacterium; assembly: GCA_964394115.1. GTDB lineage: Bacteria > Pseudomonadota > Gammaproteobacteria > Eutrophobiales > Eutrophobiaceae > 2-02-FULL-61-13. The sequence continues at coordinate 3,210 of CAYMXG010000077.1, forward strand.
CCATGCCCGGCTGGTGGCGGCGTGCGAGTCGATGCAGTGGTATTCGTGGAAGGGATTTGCCGCCGTCCAATGTTTCACCACCGTTCAGCAGGAATATTTCGCGCTGCGCAACAGCGCCGGCCTGTTCGATCTCTACCCGCTGACGAAATACCGCATCCTTGGGCGCGATAGCCGCGCGTTCCTGGATCGACTGCTGACGCGGGACGTCTCCAAACTGACGCCCGGGCAGGTGGGCTATTGCGTGTGGTGCAATGATGCAGGATACGTGCTGGATGACGGCACGCTGTTCTGTCTCGCGGACGATGACTGGCGCCTGTGTTCCCAGGAGCGGCACCTGGACTGGCTGCTGTGGTCGGCACAGGGTTTCGACGTGCAGGTGTGCGAGGAAACCGAATCGATGACGGGCCTTGCGGTCCAGGGACCCACGTCGTGCCGCATCCTGCGCAATGCCGGCGCAAGCGGGCTCGAGCAATTGCCGCCGTTCCGGCACGGTGCGTTTACCTGCGCCGGGATCCCGGTGCAAATCTCGCGTACCGGATTCACCGGTGACCTGGGTTACGAAGTGTGGTTCGACCCCGCGCACTCGTTGACTCTGTGGGATCGTCTGCACGAGGCGGGCGCCAATCACGGATTGCGCCCCATCGGATCGCTGGCCCTGGATATCACCCGCATCGAGGCCGGATTCATCCAGGCCGGAACGGATTTCGTACCTGCGGAGCACGTGGTGCGGCCGGATCGGGCGCGCACTCCTTTCGACCTTGGTCTGGATCGCCTGGTGGATTTTCGCAAACCGCAATTCAACGGCCGGCGCGCCCTGTTGGCAGAGCAGGCCTGCGGCCCGCGCCAGCGGATCGTGTTACTGGATGTGGAGGGGCCGCACCCGGCGCGGGATGCCTTTGTATACAACCGCGCGCGCAAGACCATGGGCACGGTGACGTCTGCGGCGTGGTCGCCCAGCGCCAAGGCCAATATCGCCATCGCCACGGTGCGCACTTCGGGCGGACGGGTCCCGGATGGATTGTGGGCCGAGGTGTATTACCGGCGCGAACTGCAATGGGAGAAGGTGCGGGCGCGGTGCCGCGTCGTCAAGGGGCCGTTCTTCGACCCGCCGCGCAGGAAAGCCACCCCCGCCATGGATTTCTAGCGCACCATTTCATAGCCAACAGGAGACCGGGTCGGCAGTGTCCCGATGCTCGATCGCGGACCGTGTGCCGCAGGGACAGCGGCACCCGAGCCTACATGGATGTATTTACGGCGTGTCCGCGACCGAGCATCGGGACGCTGCCGTCCACATCGACAGTGCCGACATTGGATCTGAAATCCCTGCTACGCCCATCCTCCATCGCCGTGGTCGGGGCGACGCGCCGCGCCGGCGCGGTCGGCAATACCGTCGTGCGTAATCTGCGCGCGGGTGGATTTGCGGGGAAACTGGCGGCAGTGAATCCCGGTTACACGGACGTGGAAGGAATACCGTGTTTCCCGACGTTGACTGATCTTTCGTTCCAGCCCGAACAGGTGATATTCGCCGTAGCCGACACGCGCATCGAGGCGGCCATCGAGGATGGCATTCGTGCCGGCATGCGTTCGTGCGTGATCTATTCGGCCTTGGTGCTGGAGCGCGACACCGATCCGCCGCTGCTGGAACGGGTGCGGCGGCGGCTCACGGCAGCCGGTGTGCTCGCCTGCGGCGGCAATGGCATGGGCTATTACAACTTTATCCATGGCATCCATGCCTGCGGTTTCGATACGCGCGAACACCGCCGCGGTGGCAACGTGGTCCTGCTCAGCCAGTCCGGCGCCGGCATGTCGGGGATCCTGGATGTGGAGGAGCGGCTGGATTTCAGCCTCGCGGTTTCGCCCGGGCAGGAACTCACGGTCACGCTTGAGGATTACCTGGATTATGCGCTGGACCAGCCGGAGACGCGCGTGGTGGGTACGTTTCTGGAGACCAGTCGCGCCCCGGGCCGGCTTGTCGCCGCGCTGGGAAAGGCGCGACGCAGGCGCATTCCCGTGGTCGCGGTAAAGACCGGGCGCACGCAGATGTCCAGGGAGCTGGCCCGATCCCATTCCGGCGCGCTGTCCGGCACTGATTCCGTTTATGACGCGCTATTCGAGAAATTCGGCGTGTATCGGGCCCATGACATGGACGACATGGTGACCGCTCTGATCATGCACGCGCAGCCGCATCCGGTGGGTCGAGGGGGGCTGGTCACGTTGCACGACTCCGGCGGGGAACGTCAATTGCTGATTGATCTGGCCGAGTCAGCGCAGGTGCCGCTGACGGCCCTGACCCCGGAAAGTGTAAGCGCCCTGGAGGCACAACTGGATCCGGGACTACCTGCAGTCAATCCGCTGGATGCGTGGAGCGCCGGTGGGCCGGAATATCACAAGGTAATGAAGGAATGTTTCGCCGTGCTGCTGCGCGACCCGGGCGCGGCACTGGGCGCCGTGGTCCATGACCGTGGACCGGGCGGATGCCTGTACCCGATCTATCTCGATTACCTCAGGTATGGCCACGCGGCATCTGGCAAACCGGTGTTCCTGGTGTCGGCGACCCAGGGGGTGGGCGCGGATCCGCAGGTGCTGGAGTCCACCCGCGCCGGACTCCCGGTGATGGATGGAGTCTCGGCCTTTCTCAAGGGGGTAAAGGCGGTGCTCGGCTATCGCGATTTTCTCCTGCTGCCGGACCCGGAATCGCCGCAGCCACTACCGAAAAACGCGCGACGATGGCGCCAACGCCTGGCATCAGGTGTGGCGCCGGATGAGCGTGAGGCCATGCAGTGCCTGGCGGACTTCGGCATCCCGGTCGTGGCCATGCGTCGTTGCAGTAATGAAAAGGAGGCGCTGACCGCGGCGGAAGCATTGGGCTATCCGGTGGTTTTGAAGACGGCACAAGCAGGCATTCCCCACAAGAGCGATGTGGATGGTGTGCGCATCCGGATTACTGATGCAGATGCGTTGCGTAACGCCTACGCGGATCTGTCGCGGCGGCTGGGTGCTCACGTCAGCGTGTCGAAGTACGTGCCGGAACCGGCCGTGGAAATGTTCCTCGGCATGCGTTCCGATGCCCAGTTCGGTCCGGTGGTAATCATGGGATTCGGGGGTATCCATGCCGAAGTGCTGGGAGATGTGGCCTGCCTGTTGCCGCCGTTTGACACCGACACGGCGGCGCGCCTGCTGAATCGCCTCCGATTGCGGCCTTTGCTGGAGGGCATACGCGGTGCACCGGCCGTGGATGTCGCCGGATTTTGCCGTGCGGCAGCGGCGTTTTCGCACCTCGCCGTGGCCCTCGGAGACGTTGTGCAGGAGCTGGATATCAATCCCGTTCGGGTGCGCCCCGTTGGCTGCCAGGCCGTGGATGCGTTGCTCATTTCGCGCCGGAGCACTGGTGCGGTGACCCCGGAACCTGAATAATTGGCGGACGCGGGCCGCCCCCGCAATAAGGATGAAGCCCATGAGCGGTATTCACAATCAGGCGAAGGTTAAGGAGTTGCATGCGTTTCTCAAGCACATGCCCGCGGTACGCATGCTGGAAGTGATCATGCCGGACATCAACGGCATTCTGCGCGGCAAGCGTATCCCCATTGCCGAAGCGGCCGAGTTGTTTCACGAGGGCATCAAGGCCTGCGGTTCACTTACCCTGCTCAGCAGCAAGGGAGAGACTTTCCCGGAACTGGGGCTGGGCTCCATCGACGGTGACCCTGACAATCTGATCGCCCCCATCCGCGATACGCTGGTCCCGATTCCCTGGTTGGAGTCGAAAACAGCCCAGGTACTGGTGGGTATGACCAACGTGGACGGCGAGCCCAGCATTTATGATTCGCGCAACATCCTGCGCCGGGCCATGCAACCGCTGCTCGCCATGGGCCTGAAAGTGATCGTGGCCACGGAACTGGAGTTCTACCTGCTGCAGCCCTCCGCCAGTCTGACGCCCAAGCCGCAGTATCCACGTGTTCCGGGTACCGGGATCAAGCAGGATGGCCTGCAGTATTCGATGACCGAGGACCTGTGGGATTGCGACGCCTTCATTGAAGATGTCCATGTCACCTGCGAAAGGCAGCATTTACCCTCAACGGCGACGCATTCGGAATTTTCCCCCGGCCAGCTCGAGATCAACCTGCACCACGTGGACGATCCGATCCTCGCATGCGACCACGCAGTATTGCTGAAACGGGTCATCAAGGGCGTGGCGCGCAAACACGGGTACGGCGCCACGTTCATGGCGAAGCCATTTGCCGAGCACGCCGGCAGCGGGCTGCACATACATATAAGTGTGTATGACCGGAAAGGGCAGAACATCCTGGCGCTCGGGGGCAAAGGCAGCCCGCCCATCGGCGCAGGCATGCGCCATGCTGTTGGCGGGCTGGCCGAGACCATGGCCGAGTGCATGGCGCTGTTTGCGCCCAACGCCAATTCCTACCGGCGCCTGAAGCCCAGGTCATTCGTCCCGCTCAAGCCCAATTGGGGTTACAACCATCGCGGCGTGGCCTTGCGCATCCCGGTCAGTGACGCGAAGAATCTGCGCATCGAACATCGCGTGGCCGGCGCGGATGCGAATCCCTACCTGGTTATGGCCGCCATTCTGATGGGTATCCACCACGGCTTGAAGAACAAGTGTGACCCCGGGCCCATGGTGAAGGAGGGAACCTGGATGGAGGATTTCGACGTGACCCTGCCCACGCGCTGGGACGCGGCACTGGAACGGTTTGATCGCAGCAAACTGCTGCCAAAGTATCTGGATCAGGAATTTTGCCGCATCTTCAGCGTCTGCCGGCACAGTGAAAGCGATCAGTTCCAGGCGCAGATCAGCAATCGGGATTATGAGTGGTATCTGCGTGCCGTCTGACAGGTAGGCGCTACAAGCCGGGATTGAATCCGTAGTGCGCGGCAATGACCCGGCGGCGGGCGCTGCAGGAATTGGCGTACGCGTATTTGAGCAGTCCGCGGTGCGGACGATCGAGCGCGGCCCCCGCACACGAATACATACCGCACACGGAAGCGTGGTCGCGGACCAGGTGGTTATTGCAGGCAAAGCCTACCTGGACGGGCTGGTCCCGGAACTCGGGGGCTACATTTTGCCGGCCGGCAGCTACCTGATTGCGACGGAGCCACTGCCCGAAGCCATGGCCCGGGAATTGTTCCCGCGTGACAGCGCCGTGTGTGACAGCAACGTATTGCTGGACTATATACCGGCTTTCGTCAGACCGGAGAATGTTGTTCGGGGGTCGCTGCAATCACTCCGGGCGTATACCGCCCAGCATCAAGGCGGCACTGTTGCCGCGGTTGTCACGCGGGTTCCCTGGGCTGCGCGGGATCCGCATCGATTACGAGTGGGGCGGGACCGTGGCCGCCAGCCTGAATCGCATTCCGCAATTGGGGCGGTTGCCGGGGAATCTCCTTTACGCGCAGGGATACTCGGGACACGGCGTGGTTGCGACGCATGTATTTGGGCGGCTTCTGGCCGGGGCCATCAGCGGCTCCCAGGCGGAGTTTGAAATCCTGGCCCGGCTCCGGCATTGGCGCCTGCCGGGGGGAAAGTGGTTCGCCAACCCGGCACTGGCCATGAGCTATTACAGACTGAGAGATATGCTCTAAATCGGTAAACAGAACTGCCCCAGCGCCTTGGAATATGCTACAAAATTACGCTTGGGCAGCACCAGTGGCGGCGTGACAAATTAAGGGGAAAATTCCTATTTGCACACCGGATGGCGCTCAAGTTAGTATACGCCGCTCCGCGCGGCGATAATCT
>CAYMXG010000078.1:0-7337 GCA_964394115.1 uncultured Enterobacteriaceae bacterium
ACGATCCTGGCCCAGCCCGGGGACAACTGGATGATTCATGTGGGCATCGAATTGTGCCAGCCGGGGGACGTACTCGTGGTGGCCTGCACCTCCGACAATACCGACGGCATGTTCGGCGACCTGCTGGCCACGTCCGCGATGGCACGCGGGGTCAAGGCCCTGGTCATCGATGCTGGCGTGCGCGACATCATGGAACTGGAACGGATGGGCTTTCCGGTCTGGTCGCGCGCGGTGTCGGCCAGGGGCACGGTGAAGAATACATTGGGCTCGGTGAATATCCCGGTGGTGTGCGCCGGACAATTGGTGACGCCCGGAGACGTGGTGGTGGCGGATGACGATGGCGTGGTCATTGTCTCGCGCCCGAACGCCGCCGCCGTGCTGGATGCGGCCCGCAAGCGCGAAGTGGCGGAGGTCGCCAAGCGCGAGCGGCTGGCGGCGGGAGAACTGGGCATCGACCTGTACAACATGCGCCGGCAACTGGAAACGGCAGGGCTGGTCTATCTCGACACGCTGAAGGACCTGGATCGGCACTCATGATCATCGACTGTCACGGCCATTACACCACCGGCCCGGAGGCGCTGGGCGAGTACCGCAAGCAGCAGGAGGCCGAACTGAAACGGGATCCGCGCCACCAGGCCACACGCGGCACACTAGACATCAGTGACGACCAGCTGCGCGAGAGCGTCGAGGGCGCGCAGCTCCGAATGCAGCGCGAGCGCGGCACCGATGTGACGCTGTTCTCGCCCCGGGCCAGCTGGATGGGACACCACCTGGGCAACGAAAGCACGAGCCGCTTCTGGACTGAGCACTGCAACGAATTGATCCATCGCCTGGCTCGACTCTACCCGGGGAAATTTGTCGGTGTCTGCCAGCTGCCGCAGACGCCGGGCGTGGCGCCGGGCCGCACTTGCATCTCCGAACTGGAGCGCTGCGTGAACGAATTCGGTTTCGTCGGCTGCAACCTGAACCCTGATCCCTCCGGCGGCTACTGGGTCGACCCGCCGCTCGGTGATCGTTACTGGTATCCACTGTATGAAAAGCTGGTGGAAATGGACGTGCCGGCAATGGTCCACGTCAGTCAGGCGTGCAACCCGGCCTTCCACACCACCGGCTCGCACTACCTCGGCGCCGATACCACCGCGGTGATGCAATGCATGACCTCGGACATCTTCAGGGATTTCCCGAAGCTGAAATTCATCGTCCCCCACGGCGGCGGCGCCGTGCCCTATCACTGGGGCCGGTTCCGCGGGCTTGCCGACATGCTGAAAAAGCCGCCGCTGACCGAGTTGCTGCTGCGCAATATCTGGTTCGACACCTGCGTCTACCACCAGCCCGGCATCGACCTGCTGCTCAAAGTCATCCCCGTGGACAACATCCTGTTCGCCTCGGAAATGATCGGCGCGGTGCGCGGCATTGACCCGGAGACCGGTCATCCTTTTGACGACACCCGGCGCTTCATCGATGCCGCGGTATTGAGCCCGGCGGATCGACAAAAGATCTTCGCGGGCAATACGCGCCGGGTGTTCAGCCGCCTCGACCGTGTCCTGGCCGCGGCCGGGCGGGCGTAATTCCCTCGCTGGCCGGCCCTGGCCCTGGGGGCTGCCGATTCCCGGATGCCGGACGATGCCCTGAATTCCCAGATACATTAGAATTATCCGAGGGGAAGATCCGGGATTTATGGAACTCATCGATTTCACCAAACTCAAGGTTTCCTGCCAGAAATGCAGTCTGGCCGAGTTGTGCCTGCCCCATGGCCTGTCGCAGGCCGACCTGGAAAAACTCGATCAACTCGTGCGCCACCCGAAGCCCATGGGTCGCGGCGAACACCTGTTTCACAGCGGGGACCCATTGGGCGCGCTTTATGCGGTCCGCTCAGGCAGCGCCAAGCTGGTAATCGGCAACCGCAAGGGTGAGGAACAGATCCTGGGCTTCTACCTGCCGGGCGAGGTGGTGGGATTCGACGCAATCAACACCGGCCATCACACCTGCTCCGCGCTGGCGCTGGAGACCAGCAGCATCTGTTCGCTGCCCTATTCGCAGCTTTCGGAGATCTCCCGCAGCATCCCGTCGCTCCAGGAACAGGTATTGCGCCTGATCGGGCGGGAGATGTCCATCGAAAACGAATTGCTGCTGACCATCAACAAGAAATCCGCTGACGAACGCGTTGCCACATTTTTAATTTCCATATCCCATCGCTTCAAGCGCCTGGGGTATGCGCAAAACGAATTTCGCCTGAGCATGTCACGGCAGGAGATCGGCAATTACCTGGGATTGACCATCGAGACGGTCAGCCGCAGCTTCACGCGCCTGCAGAAGCGACGGTTGATCTCGACCCAGCGGCGCTCGGTGAAACTGCTCGACGTGAGTGCGTTGCACGAAATGAGCCACGGCACCGGCGCTCCAATCCCGCAGGCCAGCATGGCCGCGGAATAGGCGGCCGGCCGGCTGCAGCATCGCCCCGCCCGGGTCAGTAGCGGTACGCCTCCCCCTTGTACGGGCCTTCCACCGGCACGCCGAGATAATCGGCCTGGGCCTGGGTCAGTTTTTCCAGCCTTGCCCCCACCTTGGCCAGGTGCAGCCGCGCCACCTTTTCGTCCAGTTTCTTGGACAGCGTGTGCACGCCCAGCGGGTAGTCCTTGGTGCGGTTGAACAATTCAATCTGCGCGATGGTCTGGTTGGTAAAACTGCTGGACATCACGAAGCTCGGATGCCCGGTGGCACATCCAAGGTTTACCAATCTACCCTCGGCGAGCAGCAGGATGCGCCGGTCGCTGGGCATGGTGATCTGATCCACCTGCGGCTTGATGTTGGTCCACTTGTGCCTGCGCAACGGCTCCACCTGGATCTCATTGTCAAAGTGGCCGATGTTGCAGACGATGGCCAGGTCCTTCATCTGCTCAATGTGTTTCGCCGTGATGACATCATAACAACCGGTCGCGGTGACAAAGATATCGCCGATTTTGCAGGCCTCATCCATGGGCATCACTTCATAACCCTCCATGGCGGCCTGCAATGCGCAGATGGGATCGATTTCGGTGACGATGACCCGCGCCGCCTGCCCGCGCAATGACTGGCATGAGCCCTTGCCGACATCACCATAGCCCGCGACCACGGCAATCTTGCCCGCGATCATCACGTCCGTGGCGCGCATGATGCCGTCCACCAGCGAATGCCGGCAGCCGTACAGGTTGTCGAACTTGGACTTGGTGACCGAGTCGTTGACGTTGATGGCGGGGAACAGCAACTCGCCGTTCTTCGCCATCTGGTAGAGGCGATGCACGCCCGTGGTGGTCTCTTCGGTAACGCCGCGGATGTCCTTGACGATGCGATGGAAACGCTGCGGGTCCCGGGCCAATGACTGCTTCAGTTGCGCCAGCAGGTAGCCTTCTTCGATGCTGCCGGGTTTCTTGTCCAGCAGGCCGGCGTCCTCCTCTGCGCGATGGCCCAGGTGCACGAACAGCGTGGCGTCACCGCCATCGTCCAGGATCATGTTCGGTCCCAGGCCGTTGCCCCAATCCAGCAGCCGATCGGTGTATACCCAGTATTCCTCCAGGGTCTCGCCCTTGTAGGCGAATACCGGCGTGCCAGTGGCCGCGATGGCGGCGGCAGCATGGTCTTGCGTCGAATAGATGTTGCAGCTGACCCAGCGCACCTCGGCGCCCAAAACTTTCAGCGTCTCGATCAGCACCGCGGTCTGGATGGTCATGTGCAGGGAACCACTGATGCGCGCGCCCTTCAGGGGCTGACTGCGCCCGAATTCCTCCCGTGTCGCCATCAACCCCGGCATCTCGTGCTCCGCCAGCGTCATCTCCTTGCGGCCAAACTCCGCCAGCCCGATATCCCTGACCACGTAGTCGGGCATAGCCCTGACCTCTGCAATCTTTGCCTTGCTCATATCCAATGACTCCTCAGTTCAATATTGTGTACAAACTTTTTTGCGTGCGCCGGTGTAACGGAGTAATGCCGGGGTCCAGTTGTTCGTTCCACTCACTGGATACCGGCCTACGCCGGTATGACGATCCTGCGCACAAATCCGCTCTTTCAGTCCTTCCCTAGAACGCCGCACCAAATTCCGTGCGATATCGTTCACGAAATTCGCCCGGCGTGAAACTGTGATTCTGTGTCCCGCGATGCTCGATCTTGATGCTGCCGAGCAGGGAGGCGATCCGGCCGGTGATTTCCCAGTCCAGTTCGTTCAGCAGACCATATAACAACCCGGCCCGATAGGCATCACCGCAACCGGTGGGGTCGGTCAGCCTGGCCGCCGTGACCGGAGGAATGTCGATGTGCCTTCCGCCGGCGAAAATCTGCGAACCCTCCGCGCCGCGGGTCACGATCAGAGCTTCGACCCGTTCCGCGACCCGGGCCTGGTCCCAGCCCGTGCGTTCCCGCAGCAACTGCCACTCATAGTCATTCACCGTCACCCAGGTGGCCTGATCGATGAAACGCTGCAAATCATCTCCGTCAAACATCGGCATGCCCTGGCCCGGGTCAAAGATGAACGGGATCCCCGCCGCCGCGAACTGCGCCGCATGATCGAGCATCCCCTGCCGGCCGTCCGGCGACACCATGCCGATGCGGATACCCTGGTTCACCGGCACTGCATTCGTGTGCGAAGCGTTCATGGCGCCGGGATGAAAAGCCGTGATCTGGTTGTCATCCAGGTCCGTGGTGATGAAGGCCTGGGCGGTGTGCTCGGAATCGATCACGCGCAGGTAATCCTGGGGCACGCCCACACGCTTCAGCCATTCCGAGTAGGCACCGAAATCATGCCCCACGGTGCCCATGGGCCAGGCCTTTTCGCCCAGCAGCGCCAGGTTGTAGGCAATGTTCCCGGCGCAACCGCCGAACTCGCGGCGCATCTCCGGCACCAGGAACGACACATTAAGTATGTGAATCTGGTCCGGCAGGATATGCGCCTTGAACCGGTCCTTGAACACCATGATGGTGTCAAAGGCCATCGACCCGCAGATTAACGCTGTCAAGAGCAGTACCAGTAGTTGAGGTTAGCAGGTTGATGTTGAGTAGTGGGCGGCAGAAAATTGCTCGTGCATTTTCTGCCTACCCGCGATCCATGGCGGTAGGCAGGCCAGGCTGCGCGAAGCCGCGCAGCAGGGTGGGTCAGGCGCACAGCGCCAAAACCCACTGGAACGACCAGGCTCTCGCATCAACCTGTCAGGCCGCGGCGCCGAGACCCACCAGATCGCGCAACTCCGCGGCCCGATCAGTCTTTTCCCACGGCACGTCGATGTCGATGCGCCCGAAATGCCCGTAGGCGGCGGTCTGCCGGTAAATGGGCCGCAGCAGGTTCAGCATCTGGATGATGCCCTTCGGGCGCAGATCAAACACCTCGCGCACCGCCGCCGTCAGCCGGCCCTCATCCACCTTGCCGGTGCCGAAGGTATGCACGCTGATGGAGGTGGGTTCCGCGACTCCGATGGCGTAGGAAACCTGGATCTCGCAGCGATCGGCCAGCCCCGCGGCGACGATATTCTTCGCCACGTAGCGCGCCGCATAGGCGGCCGAGCGATCCACTTTGGATGGGTCCTTGCCGGAAAAGGCGCCACCACCGTGACGCGCCATGCCGCCGTAGGTGTCCACGATGATCTTGCGCCCGGTGAGCCCGGCATCGCCCATGGGCCCGCCGATGACGAAGCGGCCGGTGGGGTTGATGAAATACTTCGTGTTCTTGTGGATCCAGTCCGCCGGCAACACCTTGCTGATGATCTCCTCGCGCACCGCCGCTTGCAGGTCCTTCTGCGAAATCTCCGGCGCATGCTGGGTCGAAAGCACGATTGCATCGATCTGGACCGGCTTTCCCTTCTCATAGCGCAGCGTCACCTGGCTTTTTGCATCCGGTCGCAACCATTTCAGCGTTTTGTTCTTGCGCACCTCGGACTGGCGGCGCACGAGCCGGTGGGCAAAGGCGATGGGTGCGGGCATCAATTCCTCGGTTTCATTGCACGCATAACCGAACATCAGACCCTGGTCGCCCGCCCCCTGGTCCTTGTCATCGCCCTCGTCGACCCCCATGGCGATGTCCGGTGACTGCTTGCCCAGGGAGACCAGCACGCCGCAGGCGTCATCGAAACCCATTTCGGAAGCGGTATAGCCAATCTCACGGATGGTTTTGCGCACCAGGCTCTGGATGTCCACGTAGGCCTCGGTGGTGACCTCGCCGGCCACCACCGCCAGCCCGGTGGTCACCAGCGCCTCGCAGGCCACGCGGCTGCGCGGGTCCTGCTCCAGCATGGCATCCAGAATGGCATCGGAGATCTGGTCGCAAACCTTGTCGGGATGCCCTTCGGACACCGATTCGGAGGTAAATAAATAATTGTCGCTCATGTGCAGCTTCCATATCAGGTTCAGGAACTGGGCAGCATTCTAGCGCAATTGCCGGCGGGGTTGACTGGATCGAAAGGGACGCGCACCCTTCGGCAAACGAGGCCGAAAAATGACCCGCCTGCCCTTCACCCAAATCGATCCCCTCGAGGTCACCCGTCAGCTTTACCGGCAGGCGGTTTTACTGCATTCGCCTCACGGGCTGGATTCACTGTTGGCATTTTTCGGACGCTTTCGCCGCTATTCGGTCTTCAATACCGCGCTCATTCACGCACAGCGGCCGGCGGCCACGCTGCTCGCCTCAGCGGTGCAGTGGTTGCGCCTGGAACGGACGGTAAATGACGGCGCTTCGCCGGTCATTGTCCTGGCCCCATTCGGCCCGGTCCAGTTCCTGTTCGACGTAACCGATACCAGCGGACGGGCGCTGACCGAGGTCGAACGCACGGCACTGCTTGCGCCTGGCCCGGGGCCGCGCGCAAATTGGGACCAGACCGTGGAAGGAGCGAAGACCCTGGGTATTGTGGTCGACGCAGGGCGAGCCGCGGCCCAGAGTACGTGGTCGTTGCAGGATCACACTGACCAGGGCCGGGCCCGGGGTGAAGGCAAATACATCAGCTGGGAATTGGTCGTGGATGGTGAACTGGACGCCGGGCAACGATTCTTGCGCCTGACGCACGAGCTGGGACACATTTATTGCGGGCACCTGGGCGGGCATCCCACCGGCGCCTGGCGTTCACGCCCCGATCTCGGCCCCGCGGAACTGCAGTCTGAAGCCGAACTGGTGAGCATGCTGGTGTGCGCCCGTGCCGGACAGCCGGGACCCGCGCTGCCGGGATTGCAGGAATTCATGCAGTTGCACGCGATTGACACACTGGACCTGGGTGCCGTGATCAGCGCCGTGGACCTGGTGGAATCCCGTTATGCCACGGCGAAATCCAAGTCCCGCCAACAGCAGAAAACCAACGACCCGCTGCCCGGGCAGATGGGGATGTTTC
>CAYMXG010000078.1:7437-8853 GCA_964394115.1 uncultured Enterobacteriaceae bacterium
CGCCATCATCGCCGGCAGCACGATCAGCGACGAGGCCAGCGCGTAGCCCAGCGCCAGGCTTATCAGTATCCCCATACCGCCCATCCCCGGGTGGGTCGCCACCGCCAGTACGCCGAAGGACGCGATGGATGCCAGTCCGCTCAATAACACCGCCCGCGGCGTACTGCTATGCAGCAGACGCCCGAGGTCCGGTGTCGCGTGTCGGCGCACCACCAGGTAGACGCCATAGGCATTGTTAAGCCCAATCAACAACGGCAGTGCAATGATGTTGGCGAAATTGAACGGGAAGCCGAAAATGACGGAGGTCGTGACTGTCAGCAACATGGCCAGCACCAGCGGCACCGCCACCAGGATCGCATCCAGCACGGATCGCAATACCACGATGTGCATTAGGATGGTGAGAACCAGCGCCAGCGCCGAGGCCTGGATACTGGATTGAATGACTGCATCACTCGCCTCCAGCAGTTCCACCGGCGAGTCCGAGGCGGCGGGCGCCAGCGCCTGCACGCCGCGCACAAATTCCTTCAGCGCGCGATTGTCATTGAGATCGTGCCGTGGAAACACCTCGATCCGCGCCCGGCCGTCCGCCGTCAAATAACGCTCGCGCAAATCGGCGGGCAGCTGCTCCAGCGTTATCGGCTCAACCTCCAGCGCGCGCTCCAGCCGCGCGAGCGTGTCGTGCAGGTCGCCCAACAGGTTGGCCTCCAGCTCGGGAAGCAGCTTTCCCGGCCAGCCCGGCGCGGACTGCAACGCATCCAGTGCCGCCCGCAATCGCGCCATGCTTGCGGCCACCGGCGGATCGTCCGCCTGAAGTTCCGCCACCGCCAGCGCACGCCGGAACGCCACCACACTCTCCATCTGGTCCTGCATCGATGCCGGAGCCGGTGCCGCACCCGAGGGGAAGGCCCCGGTTAATGCCAACCGCATGCCGTCGATTATCCCGAGCTTGGTGTCCTGCTCCTCGGCCACGTAGCTGGCCAGGGTCAGCGCCTTGTCCACAACTTCGAGCTGTTCCAATTGTCCCGCCAGGGTAACGGCCCGATCCAGGCTCGGCGCCAATATTTGAATGGTGTACGGCGTTGTCCTGGGGTCGTTGGCGAGATCGCGAAACGTGGCAACCGCCTCGGTGGTGGGATCCTTGAGATTGAGTGGATTGAAATCAAACCAGGTGCGCGGAGCAAGCACCAGGCCAATCACGGAGACAACCAGTGTTGCCAGCAGGATCGGGCGCCGCTGCCGCCGCACAAATTCACCTGCGCCGGCGCCCGCCGGTTCGACGATGCGCTGTCGCGGCACCGGCAGCAGACTCAGAAAAGCCGGCAACACGGTAAAACTGGTGGTGAGCGCCACCGCCATGCTGAACGCGGAGATCACGCCCAGTTCCGCCAGGCCGCGGTAACTGGTGGGCACAAAGGA
>CAYMXG010000079.1:0-3683 GCA_964394115.1 uncultured Enterobacteriaceae bacterium
ATTGGAACCAATTGCATTTTGCATGCGAAGGTAAATGTGGCGAGGTCAGTCAACTTCAATGAGTTTACCGAGATTGAATCAGATGTACATGTCGGGGTGAATGCGAATATCGGACACGATTGTCACGTTGGACAGGGATGTGACTTGGCCGCGTGGGCCCTGTTGCTGGGGCGATCACGAATCGGTTCGGGGACATGGATTGGGGCAAATTCCGTGATATCAAACGCGGTTAGCGTCGGTAGAAATGTAAACGTCAGGGTCGGCTCGGTTGTTGTCAACGACCTGCAGGATGGCAGTGATGTCTCTGGGAATTTTGCGATTGCCCATGCGAGGACGTTGCGCGCGCATTTGAAGGATAGGCGCTAGATGTTTACTCCAAGGTTGAAATTCAGAGGTGATAGAAAGTACCTGCAAAGTGCATCTGTGCTTAACTGGATCCTGAGAGAACATGGGGCGAGTGGACTCGATCTGGATTTCAGATTCAGCGCCAGGACTGGAAACCAGGTTGTCCTTTCCACCTTGCGGCCGGAGATCGGGCAACGGATGATAGGCAGATATTCTGACGCATCAACGAGTCTGTTCCTGGTTGAATCAGAGATTCCAATCCTCGAATCTGAACCGTATGCGGAATCGATGCTGGTGCAAAAGTTCACGGGTGATGACAAAAAGGTGATCGTCCCCGGTCCCGGCGACGGGTTTACCGCCGCAGATATAACGATTGCCGGGTTCAAGTTCCTCGTAGAGCGGCTGATTCCGGAAAGCAGGGGGCGGCTGGCATTTGCGCGGATGATGTGGAAGCACCCACCCATCGACGAGTCAACAATTCAGCTGCGCCGGCGTATCTCCGGTGACATGTACGAGGGAAGCATCCATTCGCAGGGTAATTCCATTGGCTCAATCATCTTTGGTGAGTGGAAGTGATTGGCATTGAACAAATCGGCTCGTACATCCCTGCAGCGCGGGTTAACAACCTGGAACGTGCAGCGGATGCGGGGAAAGATGCGGCATTTGTGAGGGATAAACTCGGATTTGTCAGCCTCGCGCGCAAGGCAAAGGGGGAAGAGACATCTGATTTGTGCGTGCAGGCTTTCTCCCGCTTGCGGGAGAAAGCGGGACTGGACCCGGCTGAAATCGATTGCCTGGTTGTCTGTACGCAGAACCCGGACGCGGCCGGTTTGCCGCACACGTCGGCCGTTGTGCACGGCAAGCTTGGCCTGGGGAAGGAGATTGCGGCATTTGACGTTTCACTGGGGTGTTCCGGCTATGTCTACACGCTGGCAGTAGTGGAGGCCTTCATGCAGCAGCAGGGCCTGAAGCGCGGGGTGATTTTCACGGCCGATCCCTATAGCAAAGTGCTGGACCCATCCGACTATGACACCGAGCTTCTGTTCGGGGACGCTGCCACCGCGACCCTGTTGTCCGACTGCCCGGTTTTTCGCAGCCTTAAATCAGTATTCTCTTCCAACGGGGCCATGGGGCACTCCATTGCAGTGCAGGCGGACTCGGGAACGCTGCGGATGCTGGGCAGTAATGTGTTCAAGTTCTCGATGACCGAAGTTCCGGGCCAGGTACGCCGCTGCCTGGAAAGGAACGCCATGGAACTCGCCGACGTTGACCTGTTTTTGTTCCACCAGGGCAGCAAGTTCATGGTTTCTCGCCGGCGAGATCGGCAATACCGTGTCCTCCACCATTCCTCTCATGCTTGAACAGTACTTCGCATCGGAGGCACGGAATATCCTGATTTGCGGGTTCGGCGTGGGGCTGTCCTGGGGCAGTACAATGCTGCAGCGGGTATAATTCGGCATTCTGCTGAAGAGCGGCGGCAATCCGGGGATACGAGATGATAGAACGGGAGCAGTTCCGGCAGGCGGTGATTGATGCCATTGAGAGTGTAAAGGAACTGGAAGATATTTCGATTTCCGATTCCGAAACCTTTGGGGACTTCGGCCTGGACTCGTTGGACGGGATGGACATGGTATTGCGGGTCGAGGCCAGCCTCGGGATCGATTTGGGTGAGTTCGACCTGAAGGAGGCCAATTCAATTGACCGCTTCTACGCCAAGGCTTGCGAGATACTGGGCAGTCGTTCCGGATGATGGAGCAAGAGGGACTTCATGCCCAGGGTAGGAATTCAGCGTTCGTGAAAGATTCCCGCGTGGAGCGATGAACAGTGGACCAGAGCCCGAGAATTTCCATCGTCGTGCCGGTGTATGAAAGTGACGCCTCCCTGGCTGAATTTGCACGTCGCGTACATGCGGTTTTTGCCGGGAATCAATCCGAATCGTTCGAAATCGTCATGATTGATGATGGTTCCAGATCACCGGCTACGATACGGGCGCTCGAGTCCCTGGTTGAAAGTTATCCGGATATAACCGTGGTCAGGTTGATGAGAAATTACGGTCGCACCGCTGCAGTTCTGTGTGGATTGCGCCATGCACGGGGCGCCGTCGTTGTGGTCATGGATGACGACCTCCAGCATCGTCCTGAAGATATATTCAAATTGCTGGAGTCCCGGGAGCACGATGTAACCGTTGCCCAGTTTCCGGTAAAGAACCATGACGCGATAACCGTGTTCGGGAGTTGGCTCAAAGGACAGTTTGATCGACATGTACTCGGTATCCCTTGCCGGATTTCGGCATTTGTCGCACTTAGGCGACAGGTGGTGGACGCCATGCTGCAAATGGCCTCGCCACGGCCATCGCTGCCCGCCTTGATGGTCTCCGTGACTTCGGATTTTTATCCTGTAATTGTCAGCCATGACGCAAGTACCCATGGACGAAGCAGGTATAGTTTTCTGCGCCGTGTATTGCAGTTCGCCAATCTGATGATCGGCAACTCCAACGTGGTGCTTCATGCCTTTGGAATCATTGGCGGGGCGGTGGCGACTGCGGGCTTTCTTCTGATGTTCCTGATTATTGGACTGAAGGTTTCCGGACATATTGTTGAGGCCGGCTGGGCATCTCTGGTGGTCATTAATCTGCTTTTCGGAGGATTGATCCTCGTGGCGCTGGGAATCATTGGTGAGTACCTGCTGAGAATACTGGAAGGCGGGATGCAAAAACCCACCTACGTCGTTCGCGGCATTTACCGCGGCAAGCACTGAAGTATCCGGCAACACATCCCGTCGTTATGAGTGCGCCCACTCCGTCCCGCATTCCTTTCAATGTCCCGACAATTACCGGGAAGGAACAGGGATACCTGGACGAGGTATTTCGGGCGAAAAAATTTTCCGGTGATGGCCCAATGTCACAGCGCTGCAATGCCTGGCTGAGGCAGCACTACAATGTTCCGGGCGCCTTTGTGACCACCTCGTGCACCCACGCCCTGGAAATGGCGGCTCTTCTTTGCGACCTTGGCCCCGAAGACGAGGTAATCCTTCCGTCCTATGCGTTTTCCTCCACCGCCACGGCGTTTGCACGCACCGGTGCAAGGCTTGTGTTTGCGGATATCGATCCGGTGACCATGAATATTGCTCCGGATGCGGTGGAGGCAGCCGTCAGTTCCAGGTCGCGTGTCCTGGTGGCTCTGCATTATGCAGGTGTTGGTTGTGACATGCAGGCGCTGTCCGCAGTGGCCTCGCGGCATAACCTGGTCATCGTGGAAGACGCCGCCCAATGCATGTTTGCCCGTCAGGGAGGCAGGTCTCTGGGGACGTTTGGTGCGTTTGGTTGCATCAGCTTCCAT
>CAYMXG010000079.1:3693-8799 GCA_964394115.1 uncultured Enterobacteriaceae bacterium
CAGTCACCTATACTTATATCTCGTATGCCGTCTTCTGCTTGAAAAAAAAAACTACCTCTCTTATATTCTTGAATCCAAGAATCTGCATTGTGGCGAAGGCGGGGCATTGATCGTGAACGATCCGGAATTCATACCCAGGGCGGAAGTGATCCTCGAAAAAGGGACGGATCGGGTGCGCTTCAAGCGCGAAGGACTGGGCAAGTATACGTGGAGGGACATCGGATCATCGTATGTCTTGAGCGATCTGAACTCGGCATTCCTGCTCGCGCAACTGGAAGGAGGCGAGCAGATAACCGGTGCGCGTGTGGCGGTGTGGGATGCCTATCGCTCCGCACTTCAATCGCTAAGCCAGACAGGACGAATTCAACTCGCGGAAGTACCTCCCGGCAACGCCCACAACGGGCACATTATCTGGGTCAAACTTCGCAACGCTGCCGAACGTGACGCGCTCATCCAGCATCTTGCTCGCGAGCAAATAATGGGGACATTCCATTACATCCCGTTGCATAGCGCACCTGCGGGCCGCCGTTATGGAGTTTTTGCCGGTGAGGACCAGTACACAACACGGGAATCGGAGCGCCTCCTGCGTCTCCCGATCTACTCCGGATTTGATGCAGTTGATCGCGTCGTCGGCACTGTCGAACAATTTTTCGACCAAGCACAGTGAATGATCCGCGTGCCCGGTGGCTTTGATCCCGTTGGGCGTGCCAGTGTGTATCGGGCCGCGGTAATCGCGGCTGCATTGGTTCTCGTGCTGAACGCGGTGGCATTCATGGTCTTTGCCACCAATCCGCACATTGATCGGGATGAATGGTTCTTTCTGCGCTCGGTGGTCATGCCATTCGTGAACGGGGAACTGGACGTAACCGACCTGTATCGGGTACGCGCCCGCTCCGACCACGCACTGCCGGTGCAAAAACTGATTCTGCTGGCAAGCGTGAAATGGTTCCACATGGACTATCGCTTCCAGTCATGGCTGGGGATGCTGTGCGGTATCGCATTCGCGACATTGCTGTGTCGTCAGCTTGTCGCGTCCCTGGCTGCGGCGAATTCCGCATTCCGTCCGGAACTCGCGGTACTCCTGGTGCTGAGTATCCTGTTTTCACTCAACGGGACGTTGACGTTCCGCTGGCCGCTGGTAACCCTGGGCTATCTGGGCCTGTGCACGGTATTGATATTGTTTCTGGCAACGGACAAGGCGGTAAACAGGCCTCCACTTTCGCCTGCGTGGATGACATTGGCCGCCGCTTCGGCACTGGTTGTAGCGGATGACCTGGGTGCGCTGGCCGTATTCTGCTGCCTGGTTGCACTGGGAATCTCTGCGCTCAGGGACC
The DNA here is from genome assembly GCA_964394115.1 of uncultured Enterobacteriaceae bacterium. GTDB lineage: Bacteria > Pseudomonadota > Gammaproteobacteria > Eutrophobiales > Eutrophobiaceae > 2-02-FULL-61-13. Next base: position 5,028 of record CAYMXG010000079.1, read on the forward strand.
GTAGAATGGATTTATACATCGCCGGCGCGTGCGTCCTTCTCATTTTCGTAGCCTACCGCCTGATTGCATTTCCTCAATTGGTATCACATGGCGCTGCGGTGCCGAAAGGAAATCTCGGCGAGAGCGGCATGTTTCTGCTTCGGGAACCCCTGCAGTTCTACAAGTTCCTGGTTCTGCCATTTGCTAACAGCGTCTTGCATCGCAGCCAGCTTGAATGGTTGCCGGGCTATCTTGCGCAGGGCACCCACCTTTTGCTCGGATACGGCCTGCTAGTACTGCATTTAACCGCGTGGTACCGCTACCTTGTCTCGGGAGCGCACCGGATTACGATCGTGCCGGGTTTGCTCGTTTTGCTCTCATACCTGGCCATGGTCGGGATCTTGCTGGTTCGCGTACCTGATTCCGGATTCGAATACTTCAATATGCCCCGTTATATCCGCCTGTACCAGATTGGGTTGGTCGGGATACTTTGGATGTGGTGGCTGGATTCACGGGCAATGGCCGGAGTCGTGACCAGACCGTGGCGTCGCCAGCTGGAAAGTGGGGTCGCCGCAATATTGATGTCAGCCGCGATTTTGTCAGCGGCCCTGGCATGGGAACTGGTGCCGTCATTGCAGCAGAAGCAGGCGCGTTATGCAGTGTTTCTGCATGACCTGCTGCACAACCCGTCAATGACCTGTCCCAAGTCGTATGTGATTTGCCGGGGTAAAAGTATAGTGGCGCGAAATGAGTTGCTTGCATTCCTGCGCGACCATGAATTGAATGTTTTCAGGCCTGGGTACGAGCACGGAAAATCGCGGGATCGAAACAAATTATGAGCAAGCGTCTGTCCGTCATCGTCATTGTTTACGACATGGGGCGGGAGGCGCCGCGCACGTTGCGTTCGCTGGCCCCGGGCTTCCAGAATGGTGTTGACGAATCCGAGTATGAAGTCGTGGTCGTGGACAACGGTTCGCCCACGCCACTGGGCGAGGATGTGGTCCGTGGTTTTGGCGCCAACTTCAAGTACGTTTACGTGGAGAATGCATCGCCATCTCCTGCCCCGGCAGTAAACCTTGGCGTCTCCATGGCGACCGGGGACATCCTCGGCATTCTCATTGACGGTGCGCGCATAGCATCTCCCGGACTGTTCAAATCGGTGTTGCATGCGTTTTCACTCCATGAAGAGCCGGTAGTGGCGACACTCGGCTGGCATCTCGGTCCCCTGGCGCAACAGCACTCCATCCCGCTTGGGTACAATCAGGAGATAGAAGATGAGTTGCTGAAAAGTGTCGGCTGGCCGGAAAGTGATTACCGCCTTTTTGAGATCTCGGCATTTGCCCAGTCGTCACGCTACGGCTTTTTCTCGATTCCTGCGGAGAGTAACGGCATTTTCATTTCCCGGAGGCTTTATAAATCATGCGGCGGATTTGACCCGGGGTTCGCGCTGCCTGGGGGCGGTTTTGTCAACCATGATTTCTTCCGCCGGGCGGTTGAGTATCCGGGCACCCGCCTGATCGTTCCGCTTTCAGAGGGCACATTTCACCAGGTTCACGGCGGCATCTCGACGAACGCTCCCAAAAAGGATCTGAATGCGCTGATTCGGATTTGGAATGAGGAATATCAGAGACTGCGGGGATTTCCCTATGAAACACCCAAGGTGACGGCGCTCTACCTTGGCCCGGTCCGGCCTGAGCAGGAGCGATTGATCGTGCATTCGCTGCGTTGCCAGGGTTATACGCGGGCGCAGGAAATGACGGAAGTTGCGGTGGCATGGATGCGCATCCGCCTGTTGGGATTGCGGTGTTTCATGAAGCGCCACGGATTCGAACTGACGCGCGGAATATTCCGGTTGGTGCCGATGGCGGAGTCGAACCGGGCCGGGTTCCGCCGCATGTTTGAGAAGTACCTCCTGTGGCTGCGCGGACGCAGGTAGGGGAATGAGCTCTACAACGGAAAATCTTGATGCATTGCGGAGTTTGGGTTTATTTGATCCTGACTATTACCATCGCTCCTACCGAACCGCCCTGGCCCGTGGCGAAACGGCATTCGCTCATTACCTTCGGGAAGGCGACGCCCTGGGATTTCGCCCTTCTGCGAAATTTGATCCAGTTGTCTATCGCCTGATGCATCCGGACGTCGCCAGTCAGAATGCTCTCCTGCACTATTTCGGCACTAGGCCGCCGCCCGAGCCGTTTATGAAGCGCATCTGGCGGACTGTCTCCAGGTTGACGGGACAAACAACGGTGCCGCCTCCTGCATGGCCGTTGTCGCATCCGTATCGGCGGGTGAGCAATTTTCTTGATCAGTTGAATCTCGAACCCCCGCCAACGGCCAAAGCCAATGGCGCGGTGGAAGCGGAGCCGGTTCCGGTTGCAGCCGCCGAATTGACCGACGAATGCATATTGACCTATGTGATTGGCGGATCCGAGTATCGGCTGGTGACCCCGCCCCCTTCATTTTTTCTGGATCGGATAGCCCGAAATGAGCCGTTTGCATTTGCACGCCTGCCACACGGATTTTGGGATTCGCTGGTGGCCGTGGACAAGATGAATGAACGGGTTCAGGCGGCGCTGGGGCCGAAGGTGACTCGCGAACACGCGCGGCTGCTCGCCATCAGGCTGCTCAAGGAACTGAAGCCTGGCAACGGACTTTACGAGGAACATGTGCTGGACGAATCCCTCGCCTGCCTGTCTCTACGTCGTGCCAGATCTGGTTTATACGAGTCCGTCGCTTTCAGAGGATACCCGACGCCGCAGGAGCGTATTTCCACCTCCGACTTGTCCAATGAGTCAAATCGGAAACGGATTATGCGCCTGGTGATTGAGAAGCGGCTGCTTCAATTGCAGCGGTTTTTCAGCAGCGATGAAACCTTGTTTGACGCCACTCTTTGGAAACGCTGGCTCATCACCGGCGCATTGAAGGATCTGCCGGCGCTTTGCCGGTGCCATGCCGTCATCTTGGTCGGGCCTGAGTCGCTGGGTGGACTGCGCAGCGCATGGAAGCTGGACAAGTTTGTTCACGTGGCGATCCCCCGGGCTAATTCGCAGCGGCGACGGCATGCCTTGCTGGACCGGGTGAGCCGCGCGATTGAATCGTGCAAGGACACAAGGCAACAAAGTGGCATGCATCCGATTGTGCTGTTCCAGTGCGGTGGTTCGTTTGCCTATTGGCTGGTTACGGAACTCTATGGCCGATTCCCGGATTGCTTCCTCATCGACATGGGGCAGGCGGTGAATGCATGGTGTTATGATATTGAAATAAATACGCGCTTCACTTGGAATCACGCCTACCTGCGAACCATCATTCGCAATAACCGGCTGGAATCCTACTATCGGGATGTCATGGGGAGCGGGTACGACGAATTAATGCAGAGATTTTCGGAAGCGCCTGTTGACCGGGCGATTGAAGAGGCCTGACAAGCCCGCGCCTTCAATGACCGTCATTGGCCATGGTGCCGGTAGTAATTGATTCGTCTGAATTGCAACTCGTATCGGGAAGTCATCCAGTCTGATGCAGCAGGAGATTCTGTAATCGATGGAAGAACCTGTTTTCATTTTCGCGGCCGGTTGGCGCTCTGGAAGCACACTTTTGCAGCGTGTGGTAAATGCGTCAGGGGAGGTCTTTATCTGGGGCGAGCCGCGATTTCTGGCGCAGGCGCAGACACTGTATGCCAGGATGATGGAGATTGCGACGCGTCCCGGACAGGATGCGGGGGATATTTCCAACATCCCCAGCGGCGCGTGGATCCCGACCGTATTTCCAGGAAAAGAGCGGGTGCGAAATGCCTATG
>CAYMXG010000080.1:0-3204 GCA_964394115.1 uncultured Enterobacteriaceae bacterium
CCGGAGATCACGCGTTCATAGCTGACGTGGGGAAATCTGCCCATGAGATGCCGCAGGAATTCCATTTCAACTTCAGTGCGCGGTGCAAAATCGACGTGGCCGCCCTGGCTGGCGAACGGGTGGTGGTCATGGCCGTCGAAGTAGCAGGCGCATTGCCCAAGCCCAGTGCCCGCGGCAATCACGGCAAGGTTTCCCCGCGCGGATGATGCCCCCGGATTCAGCGTCATCAGGCCTGCCGCGGGCAGGGACATCAATCCGTAGCCCACGGCCTCCAGGTCATTCAATATATGTATCCGTTGCAGCCCAAGTCCTTCAGCAAGCGCGGCGGCATCGAAAGTCCATCCCAGGTTGGTGAATACGCCGCGACCGTTCTCCACCGGCCCGGCCACGGCCAGGCAGGCGCCGGCCAGGGACGCTGAATGCCGTTGCATAAAATGCTGGACCAGTTCCCCGAGCCCGGGGAACTGCGAACAGGGAAATGTCTCCTGAATGCGCGCGGAGCCCGGGTCCGCTCCCACATCAAACAAGCCCAACCTGGCGTGGGTGCCACCAATATCCCCGGCCAGGATGGTCTTCAGACCCACTTCATCAGGCCCATCTCAAAGCGTCGGCACAGCAGGGGATGAGTGGGGTAGGCGCGCAGCTTGTAGGCCATGAGACCGGAATGTTCCAGGTCAACCGCGTCTTCATAGACGGCCTCCGCGCCTTCAACCCCCGCGCACTTGAGCACATGGTGCGCGCGGGTGGTGAAGCCGCCGTTGTCATCGGAGGTCCCCACCAGGCATTCAACCGACAGATCTTCGCTCTGCAATCCGCTCAGGTTTACGCCGAGGCGGATCCGCATCGGGTCGCCGTGGCGGATGGATCGAACCGGATCACCGAGGAAACGCAAAGACAACCCCGGCCAGCAGGCCCGGACATGCCGCTTCCACGCCGCGAGTTTTTTTGCCCCGGCGCCGCCCTGGGCGAGCAACTCATGGAAGGTTTGCAGCGAAGGCATGTACATCTGGGTGATGTAATCCATGACCATGCGCTGGGCGCTGAAGTTCGGGATGACCGACTGCATGGATTCCTTGGCCATGTTCACCCAGCCCTCGGAATGGCCCCGGTCCCGGTCAAAATACAACGGGATGACCTTGTGTTCGAGCGTATCCAGCAGTTCACGCGCCTCGATGCGGCGCCGCGCCAACTGGTCCGCCTCGTGGATGTGCGGCTGCAAGGCCCAGCCGTTGCGGCCGTTGAAGCCTTCCGCCCACCACCCGTCCATGATGCTCAGATTTATCGCGCCATTGACCGCGGCCTTCATCCCGGAGGTCCCGCTGGCCTCGAGCGGGTATTCGGGCACGTTCACCCACAGGTCCGCCCCGGCCACCAGCTTTCTCGCCAGCGCCAGGTCGTACCCTTCCAGCAGTATTACCTTGCCGAGAAATGCCGGCTGCTTGGCATATTCATTTATGTGCCGGATGAGTTCCTGTCCCGGGCCATCGGCGGGATGCGCCCGGCCCGCGAACAGCAGCAATACCGGCCGCTCGGGATTGTTGAGCAACTTCTGCAACCGATCCGGATCCTCGAACCAGAGCGTGGCGCGCTTGTAACCGGCAAAGCGCCGCGCGAACCCGATGATCAGCATATCCTCGGTCGAGCGTAGCAACGCGGTGCAGCGATCCGTTTGCTGCTGGCTGTAACCGTGGCGCCGGCAGCGCATTTCCACGACGCGCCGGCATTCCGCCAGCAGCATGGCCTTCAGGGCGAGCCGCACGCTCCAGAACGTGGCGTTGGGAATGGCGCCGATGCGCTGCCAGTATTCCGGATTCAGGAATTCGTTGTGCCAGCCCGGATCGTCGAGCACGCTGAACCAGTTGCGCGCCAGGAACGTGGGCACATGGACGCCATTGGTCACGTAGCAGAACGGGTTTTCAGCAATGGGGATCTCGGGCCAGATGGGTTTTTCCAGCGCCGCCGCCACGCCCCGGTGGATGCGGCTGACACCGTTGAAAAACCGCGAACAGCGCAGCGCAAATGTAGTCAGGTTGAACGTGGATGGAACTCCGTGCGTACCCAGGGCGAGAAATTCATCTTCCGACACGCCGAGGTCCCGGATCATGGGGAAGAGGTACCTGCGCACCAGTTCGATCTCGTAGACTTCGTGCCCGGCCGCCACCGGTGTGTGCGTGGTGAAGATCGTGCTCGCGGCCACGGCCTCGAGCGCGGAGAAAAAGTCGAGGCCGCTCAACTGCAATTCACGGCACCGCTCCAGCACCATAAGGCTGGGATGTCCCTCGTTGATGTGCCAGACGGAGGGATTGAGTCCCATGGCGCGCAGCGCGCGTACGCCGCCGACACCCATGACGATCTCCTGCCGCAGGCGCGCCTCCTTGTCGGCCGGATAGATCTGGAAGGTAATCTGGCGATCCGCGGCGTTGTTGCCTTCCACATCGGTATCCAGCAGGAAGAGATTGGTGTGGCCGGCCTGCACATGCCACACGCGTACATGGACCGTGGAATGGGGCAGTTCCACGCTGACAATGACTTCCTTCCCGTCTGCCCCCAGCGCCGGTCTAACCGGAAGGTCCGCCGGCGAGGGATTTTCGCTGCTGGCGTGCTGATTTCCGGCATCGTCGATGGTCTGGATCAGACTTCCGCCGTGATAGAAAAGTCCCACCGCCACGAACGGCAGTGACAGGTCACTGGCGGCCTTGCACACGTCCCCGGCCAGGATCCCCAACCCGCCGGAATAAATCGGCAGGCTCTCATGCAGTCCGAATTCCGCGCAGAAATAGGCCACCAGTTCCGATCCCAGCGGGTGCAATTGGGCGCCCTTGCCGCCGGCCTGATGGTAAATGTCGTAATAGGCGAGCGTGCGATTGAATTCCTCCATGAAGACGCGGTCCGTCGCCGCCTCCTCGAGGCGCTTTTGGGAAACCCGGCGCAGGAATACCTTCGGATTATGGCGGCACGCCTCCCACAGATTGGAGTCGAGGACGTAAAAAAGTCCGCGCGTGTACCGGTCCCAGCTGAAATACAGATTTCCGGCCAGTTCTTCGAGGCGCGAAAGCTCGGGCGGGATGCGGGGCTGAATCTCAAGTTCGAAACAAGTGCCGATCATGATTCACCAGGCGGGAGTGGATTAGGGCCAAATTACGCGGTGGGTCTCTGTCCAGTCATCGCCCTTTATTCTAATAGGTTTGGAGAACAAGTTCCGGA
>CAYMXG010000080.1:3304-8794 GCA_964394115.1 uncultured Enterobacteriaceae bacterium
CTGCGCTAATAGGCGTTTGAAACGTAAGAATGCAGAACCGAACGAAGCCATTGCTGCAATGCGTCCGAGTGGCACCGATCATGCCATACCATGAACAGCTGCACCGGCGCTTCCTGAACCCCGCGCATGGAGATGGGGAAGTCAAGTCTCCGCACCGGAAACATCGAGGGGGCATGCAGTGCGAAAATTGTCGGTACGGTCACGATCCAGTCCGTCTGCGCAATGATGGCCGAGGCTGAAACAAAACTCGCCACGCGTACCGACACCTTTCTGTGGATACGCTTGAATTCCAGGCGGCGCTCAATGGCCTCTCCGGTCGGGCTGAAGACCTCGACGTGCGTCGCTGCCAGAAACCCCGCGCGCGTCAGCCGGCGCTTGAAGGCCGGGTGGTTCTTCCGCACCAGGCAGGAGAAGCGGTCGTCGGTGAGCAACGAAGTGCTGTGCAGATCGCGCGGCATGGAGGGATAGTATCCCAGCGCCAGATCCAGCCGGCCATGACGGAGATCCTCCAGGTCCTCCGCGGTCTGGTGCAAGATGCTGAATTGTATATTCGGCGCCTGTTCCACGAGCGCGCGTATGACACTGCCCAGGAAGGACACGATCACACCATCCGGCGCACTCATCCTGACGTGTCCCCGGGACTGCTCGGACGGCGTCGTCGACCAGTTGACCAGATGCTTGACCGAAGACAACACCTGGTAAAGTTCATGTTGCAACCTGGCCGCGCGCGGAGTCGGCAGCAGCTCCCGGCCTGACTTCACCAGCAGCGGATCGGAAAAGATGTCCCGCAGACGGCCCAACGCACGGCTCATCGCCGGCTGGCTGAGGTGGACGCGCTCAGCCGCCCGGGTGACGTTGCGCTCCTCCAGCAGGGCCTCCAGCGCCAGCAGCAGATTCAGATCGATGGTTCGCAGATTTGACTTGGGCATGGGCAATCCCGGGACAACGGCAGCGTCGCGCTGTATACGCCGGGATTGATTTAATCATATTTCGCACCGGATGTATGCGCGCCCGGCATAAGTACCATACTCAGCAAGCATTAGACGCAGCCCAACAGTCCACCTATCGTCCCATCTCTTCAACGTATGTGGATGTAGCGTTAACCGGGGGGAAATATCATGCACGTCTCTACCATTCGCAGTCGCCGCGTCTCGTTTCTGGTTCCGGTACTGGGGTTGGTCAGCGCACTGTCCGCGCCGGCCATTCATGCCCAGGGAAACACGGCCCTGGAGGAAATAGTCGTCACCGCGACCAAGCGCGACACCTCGTTGCTGGATGTTCCCATCACTGTCAGTGTCTTTACCGCCACCGACCTGGAACGCGAGCACATCGTTCGGCCGCAGGACTTCCTCGGCCAGGTTGCGAATGTCAGCCTTGCCACCGCGGTACGACCCGGGGAATCCAACGTCAGCATGCGCGGGATCCAGGGCAATTTCGGCCTCACCCAGCCGGTGGCAGTGGTCGTGGACGGCGTGGTCGCGGCCAACCCCAATGCTCTGGACCAGGAACTGGTGGGCATTCAACAAATCGAAGTGGTCAAGGGCCCGCAAAGCGCGCTGTACGGCAGGAATGCGAACGCCGGGGCAATCATCATCAATACCATCCGTCCATCCGACAAACTGGAAGGGAAGCTCCTCGCCGGGATGGGTAACGGCGACTCCTTTAAAGGACAGGCAATGATCAGCGGGCCGCTGGCAGACAACGTTTTTGGACGCCTGGCAATCTCCCACAATGAACGCGATGGCTTCTGGGATAACGACACCGTGGGACGTCCCTCCGATTCCCACAAACAGCAGCTTGTCGATGGCCGGCTGATCTTTGAACCCACCGACGAACTCACCATCGATCTGCGGGCCAAGGCCAGTATCCTGAAAATGGGCGCGCAATTGTGGGACGTACAGATTCCGCCCTTCATTGCCATTGACAATAATGACTATTTCCCCGAATTCGAGGCGAACAATTCCGAACCCGGGAAACAGGTGCGCTACGATTTTTCGGGGAAAATCGATTACGAAATGTCCTTTGCCACGCTGACGGCGATAGGCAGCTATGACGATTATGACAACGAGTATTCCTCCGACGGCGCGTTGCATACCATCTTTCCCGGCGGACCGCCCACCATATTTGTGGATCCGAACGCGTTGCTGTCGCTGGACCCACCGGCCCTGCCCGGATACAGCCGTCTGCTTGGTGACGGCAACGGCTACGCGGAACTGAACCAGTGGGATGGAACCGCCGAACTGCGTCTGACTTCGCCTTCCGAGCAGCGGCTGCGCTGGTTCGTCGGCGGCTACTACGCAAGTTCGGAACGGACCACCTACTCCGACACCCGCGCCGATACCGGGACCGGAGTGATCGACGAAATACTGGGATCGGCCCTGTCTCCGGCCAGCCCGAACCCGATCATTGCGGTGTCCCAGTACCACACCGGCGACACGGAAAACTTCGCTGTGTTCGGCCAGCTTGAGTATGACCTCATGGACCAGCTGAGCCTGGAAGCATCGCTACGCTACGATTATGAGTCCACGGAAAATCTCAATCGCATCCCGGCGGTCAATTCGCCGGTAACGGGCCGCCCGCTCACAGACCCGGTGGCCGCGCCGTCCGGATTGCTGCGCAAGGAATCATTCAATGAGATACAGCCCAAGTTTTCGCTGCGCTACAAGCCGCTGGAGGAATTGACGTTGTTTGCCAGTTTCGGCCGTGGTTTCCGCAGCGGCGGATTCAATGGGGCCGGCCTGGGTGCGCGTGTGCAATTGCAGGCGCCCGACACCAATTTCCCCGACGCCTATCCGGAAGAGACTTCCGATGCCTATGAGCTGGGTTTCAAGAGCCAATGGCTCGATGGCAGACTGGGGGTGAGCGGCGCGCTCTTCTATACCGATATCGAGGATGCCCAGGCCTTTACCGCTTTCCCGGCTCCCCCGATTACCATCGTCATCTCTCTGGACGAGGTGCGTTCCCAGGGGGCGGAGCTGGATATCTCGTTTCAACTGACGGACAGCCTGCGCATTTCCAACAGCTTCGGCATCACCGACACCAAGATAAAGGAGACCTCCCTGGCTTCTGCATTGGGCAAGAAGATCCCGGGGACGCCGGACTATACGAACACCTTCAGCGTTGATTTTGACCGGCCGGTTGCCTATGAAATGACGCTGCTGTCGCACCTGGACTGGCAGCAGATTGGACCGATGTGGTTTGACGTCTACAACACGAACCTGACGCAGCGCGATGGTTTCGGACTGGTCAATGCCCGCGTGGCTCTGGAGAAGGTCACCGCGAACGGCACCTGGCAACTGGCGGGATGGGTCAGGAATCTGACGGACAAGGAATATAACGTCTACTCCGCCCCGGTTCCGCCCTTCGCCAATTTTTCCTATCGTGACGCACCACGCAGTTACGGCGTCGATCTGATCTACAAGTTCTGAAAAATTACGGCAGGAGTGAGCCACCAATGAGAATCCGTCCGGTCGTTTTAGCGCTGCTGACCATGCTGGCCGCAATGTGCTACGCGTCAGTCACGCCGGCGGCAATACCCGCCGCCGGCGTAAACGCAGCCGACTACCCCGCCTTGACGGACCAGGAGATCGGACACGTCCGCCGGATGGTCAAGCTCTCCCGTCAATTAACGGGAGACTGGTCCGGGATGTCGGATGACCTCTGGTCGGTGGCGGAACGAACCCAGCAATTCCAGTTGTCCTACATGGCCATGGCGCTGGCCCTGGTACAGCACAATTACACACCCGCCTACCGGGATCTGTATCGCGATTCGATGTATGCCCTGATCATGAAGCTGACCAATCCGGACATCTGGGAATCGTGGCTCAACTCGAGCCGGGCGGGTGTCGCGTTCGCGGACCCCAGTCTGGGGGACGTGACCCGCGGCTGGATCGATCCGATCCGGAAATACAACATCATGTTGAAGGGATACCTGCTGCAGGCCGGCGCCATGTATGAATTGCTGTATCGGGACGGCAAATTCACCCGCCCCGACGGCTTCACCTTCAGGTATCAGCCGTTCACCTGGGGCAATGGCGCGGTGACCTTTCGCTATTCGCTGTCCGACATTGCGGAGATCGTCTACCGGGAATTTGTCGACGGCAATTACGAGGGCGTGCAGTGTGAACCGAACCGCGTCTTTCCGGCCTGCAACCAGTTGCCCATCCTGGGGCTGCTGACCCATGACCAGATTTACGGCACGCGCTATGCAGAAGACGTGATGCCCAAATTCGCCAGAACATGGGTGGAAAAGAAATACACCAACCCGGTCACTAAACAGAATGTGCGGCACGTATTTGTAAAGCAGCAGGAATTCGAGGAACCGGGCACGCCGGTGCTGGATGGCTGGGCCGGTTCCTGGATGCATGCCTGGAATCCCGAGCTCGCGCAGTCCATCTATCCGGGGCAACGTGGCATCTACCTGGAAAAATTCCTGAATGGTTCCTACGCTGCCCGGGCGCCGGCGCCGGGTCCCCAGGCCGGCAACCGCACGCTGGTATCACTGGGTTACGGCCAATTTGCCTTCATGGCCGCGGAACTGGGGGATGAACAGGCGCGCGCCGCCCTGCTCGAGTATGCGGATCGGAACTTCCATCCCACGTGGGAGGACGGCTCTTATTTCTACCCCCGCAACGATGAATATCTCCCGGATGCCGGCGGCAATTCCCATGGCATGGATACCTGGACCGGCAATGTATTGCTGGCGCTGACGCGGCTGGACAAGGGCAAGGGCTTCCTCAAGTTGTACCAGGAGCCGTGGGGTGAAAGAGAACTCGCCGCGCCCTACATCAGCGAAGTGGACGATGTGACGACGAATGTAAGTCAGGCCTGGTACGACGACAAAAAGCAGGCCCTGATTGTTACTTTGAAGCCCGGGCCGGTAAAGGCTGCGCGTGTGCATTTTGCGGTGCGCCAACTGGACCCGGACCGGTCGTACCAGGTCCTCAAGGACGGCAGGTTGCTGGGCCGGTTGCAACGGGGAGCGGACAGGAAAACGTCCGGCCTGACCTGGCGCGAGGACGGCAGTGCAGCAATCGATTCGGACTTTGGCAAGGTGCATACCTTTGTCATAGTCGCGGACAAATAGCCGGATCCCATTTCAAAATCGCGGTTTGGTTCCAAAAGGATATCCTGATGTTCACCCGACAAGCCGCTATCTGCCTTCTCCTGCTGCTGAACGCCATAACAGGAGCTGTACATGCCCAACCACCGGCGGTCAGCGTCAAAGTTGAAAGATGCGCCGTGTACACCGAACAGGATCAAGACCGGACTTTTGACTGCACGGACATTGCGCGGCAGGCGTGCCCGGAGGAATCTGTTTGCGAATTGCCCATCGGGATGAACCTCACCAGGGGCCAGGATCTCGATGCCAATGAAAAGACCTGGGAATTGGTGAAAGTGGAATATTCCTGCGGCGCAAAGTTCAAGTTCAACGGCCCGCATTATCAGAACAACCATGCAACCATGACCCTGTCGTGTCCCCATTGAACC
>CAYMXG010000081.1:0-4956 GCA_964394115.1 uncultured Enterobacteriaceae bacterium
GTTTGACATATATCTGCCTTATGCATATGCTTTTATGCATGCGCACGACTCTTAATATCCAGGACGAGCTTATGCGAGCCGCCAAAAAGCAGGCCGCAGAGCGGGGTACAACGATTACCAAAGTCATCGAACAGGCGCTGCGGGACAGCCTGGCGCGCGGGAAAAATACCCGCGCCGGCTACAAACTGCGCTGGCAAACCACGCGTGGCAAATTGCTGCCCGGCGTTGATCTGACGGATCGCGATTCGTTGCTGGATCGAATGGATGGCCGTGGTTGATCGCAGTAGATACAAATGTCCTGGTCTATGCTCACCGGGAGGAATCTCCGCAACACCAGCCGGCGCTTGACCGGCTGCGCGCCCTGGCGGAAGGCGCGTCGCCATGGGCCATTCCGGTGTTTTGCCTTGGCGAATTCGTCCGCGTGGTGACCCATCCGAATATCTTTGCGCCCCCGAGCGCATTGAAGGTGGCGATTTCCACGCTGGATGGACTGCTGGAAAGCCCGTCGTTGCGGGTTCTGAATCCGGGTCCGGAGTTTCTGAATTTTTTCCGGACCTGCGTCCGGGATGCGGATGCCCGGGGGAATCTGGCCTTCGACGCGCAGATTGCCGCGGTATGTCTGGAACATGGGGTAAACGAGCTGTTGACGCTGGATCGGGATTTCTCCCGGTTTGACGGCTTGAAGCTGCTCCATCTCTGACGCACTTACGACTGGCCCGGGCCGGCTGATATCCCCCACAATCCGCCAACAATATTTACGTATAAGATATTTAGACGTAAACTAATTCCCGAAATGGCGTCAAGGAGCACGCAATGTCCGGTCTGAAAATCACGTGCCTGGGGGGTGGCCCGTCAGCACTGTATTTTTCCCTGTTGATGAAGAAGTCCAATCCGGCCCATGACATCACGGTCATTGAGCGCGGTCCGCGCGACGCCACCTGGGGATTCGGCGTGGTGTTTTCCGACGATACGCTGAAGGGCTTCATGGACGCCGATGCGCCCACCTACAAGCGCATCGTTGAGCAGTTTGCCTACTGGGACGTCATTGATACCTCCATCAACGGCATTCACATCCGCAGTGGCGGCCATGGTTTCTGCGGCATGTCGCGCCTCAAATTGCTGAATACCTTCCACGACCGTTGTGAGCAACTGGGGGTGAAACTGCGCTTTGGCGTGGATATCACCAACCTGGATCAACTTGAGATCGAGAAGCAGGACCTGGTCATCGCCGGTGACGGCATCACCTCCATGATCCGCGAGCGCTACAAGGACCAGTTCGGCACCACCATGGACTGGCGCGGCAACCGTTTCTGCTGGCTGGCGACCACGTTGCCGCTGGACAGCTTCGTGTTCATCTTCCGTAAAAATGAATCCGGATGGTGGTGGGTGCATGCCTACCGTTACGAGGAGGGCATGGCCACCTGGATCGTGGAGTGCAGCGAAGAGACCTGGAAACGCTCCGGCATGGACAAGGCCTCTGAGGAGGAAACGCGCAAGTACCTGGAAGGGGTCTTCAAGGACGACCTGAAGGGTCATGGACTCATCACCAACCGTTCCCTGTGGCGCGCCTTCCCGGTGGTGCGCAACGAGCATCTGTTCCACAAGAACATGGTCCTGCTCGGGGATTCCGGCCGTTCGGCGCATTTCTCCATCGGTTCCGGCACCAAGCTGGCCATGGAAGATGCCATCACGCTGGCCGACTGCTTCACCCGTGGTGGCAACAACGTCGCCGCGGCGCTGGAGGACTACCAGCGCATCCGCAAGCCCGAGGCGGATCGCCTGCAACGCACCGCCGTCACCAGCCTGAGCTGGTTCGAGCACATTGATCGGTACGCGCGCCAGGACCCGGAACAGTTCACCTTCAACATGATGGTGCGATCCAAGCGCGTCACCTATGAAAACCTGCGCCTGCGCGACCCCGGCTACATCCGCGCCATGGATCACTGGTTTGCCACGCATACGAAAAAGATGACCGGGTACGCGGACATTGATGTGGAGAAGCCGGTGGCGCCGATGTTCCAGCCGTTCCGCATCGGCAAACTGCGGGTGGAGAACCGCGTGGAGTTATCCGCCATGTGCCAGTATTGCGCCGAGGACGGTATGACCACGGACTGGCACCTGATCCACTACGGCGCGCGCGGTCTGGGCGGCGCCGGCATCGTCAATTCCGAGATGCTGTGCATTTCGCCCGAGGCCCGCATCTCGCCGGGATGCGCCGGCATCTGGAGCCCGGAGCAGACGGAAAAATGGCGCCGGATTGTCGAATTTATCCATGGCAACAGTCATGCAAAGATTTGTGTGCAGATTGGCCATGCCGGTCGCAAGGGGGCGACCTGCATTCCCTGGCAGGGCGGCATGGACCAGCCGCTGAAACAGGGGGCCTGGCCGATTGTTTCACCCTCGGCGATTCCCTATCTGCCCCACAGCCAGGTGCCGCGGGAACTTACCGAGGAAGACCTGGACCAGATCACGAAGGACTTTGTCCGCGCGGCAAAAAATGCCGCCAGCGCGGGATTCGACCTGCTGGAACTGCACATGGCCCACGGCTACCTGCTGTCCGCCTTCATCAGCCCCTACACCAACCGGCGCACGGACAAGTACGGCGGAAGTATCGAGAACCGCATGCGCTTCCCGCTGCGCGTGCTGAAGGAGGTCCGCGCCGCCTGGCCGGCGGACCGGCCCATTTCCGCACGTATTTCGGCCACCGACTGGTTGCCCGGAGGCCTCAGCGAAGCAGACCTACTGGTGGCGGCGCAGTTGCTGAAGGAGAACGGCACCGACATCATCAATGTGTCCACTGGCCAGGTGGCCAAAGAGGAGGCGCCCATGTACGGCCGCATGTATCAGGTGCCGTTTGCCGACCAGGTGCGCAATGACGTGGGCATTCCGACCATCGTCGCCGGCAATATCACCAGCGCGGACCAGGTCAATACTTTGGTGGCGGCCGGCCGCTGCGATATCGTGGCGCTGGCGCGGCCGATCATGAATGAACCGCATTTTGTGCTGAATGCCGCGGCGCGCTATGGTGTCAAGGGGCAGTACTGGCCGCCGCAGTACCAGTCCGGGAAATTTGCCGCGGAGATGAAGGCAGCCAAGGAGATAGAGGAAGAGTTGGAGTTGCGGCTGGACGCCAAGCCGCCGAACCCCCGTGACGCATTGGGTATTGCCATTGCCCGGGGAGAAGTATTGGCGGATTGATGGTGCGGTTTGGGAACTTATATGGCGTCGGGGGGGAGAGGTAATCGTCGTGGAGGGCTGCAATGAAAAGTCTGAGTAATGACCAGCTGGCTGCCATGGTTCAAAGTGACCGGGTGCATCGGCGTGTGTATACGGACCCGGAGATATTTGAACTGGAAATGGAGCGCATCTGGGGCCGCGCCTGGATTTACGTGGGACACGAGTCCCAGGTCAAACAGGCGGGTGATTACTTCGCCAGCCATGTCGGACGCCAGCCGGTGATCATGATCCGGCACAAGGACGGCAAGGTGCACGTGCTGTTCAATCGTTGTGCACACAAGGGGGCGCAGGTTGTCGGTGACACCTGCGGCAAGGCGCAGCAAATCCGCTGCATGTATCACGGCTGGACCTACGATACGGACGGCACATTGCTGCACACGCCGGGGGAAGAGGGGTACACCGGCAGCGGGTTCGGCAAGGGCAACCCGGCGTCCAACCTCCAGCACGTTCCGCGCGTGGACAGCTACCATGGCATGGTGTTCGCCTCACTGTCACCGGAAGGCCCACCGCTGAAAACATGGTTATCCGGCGCTGCCGCCTCCATCGACAACCTCGTGGACCGCTCGCCCGAAGGCAAGATCGAGATCGTGGGCGGGTGTTTCCGCTACCTGCACGACTCCAACTGGAAGATGTTCATCGAGAACCTGAACGATGCCATGCACCCCATGGTTGTGCACCAGTCTTCCAGCGGCACCGCCAAGCGCGTGTTTCAGGATCTGCACAAGGAAAATGACGCGGTGCCATTTGAACTCGAGATGCTGTCACCGTTTACCAATGATTACGGCTTCTTTGAAAAGATGGGCCTGACCGCCTGGAAATACGGTCATAGCGTGACAGGCGGCAAGATCAGCATCCATTCCGCCTATTCACCGATCCCGGGTTATGCGGAGATGCTGGTTGCAGTGTACGGTGAGGAAAAGGTGAAACAGATTTTTGCCGTGAACCGCCACAACACCGTCGTCTATCCCAGCTTTACCCTCAAGGGCGTCATTACATCCATCCGCGTGGTCAAGCCAATTTCCGTGAACAAGACCGTGATTGAGTCCTGGGTGTTCCGGCAGGTGGGTGCGCCCGAGGAGCTGTTTACCCGCTCCATCACCTACTGCAATCTGATCAACTCCCACGCCAACCTGGTCGGACCCGATGACTGGGAGGCCTACCATCGCATGCAGCAGGGGCTGTCGGCGGAGGATGCGGGCGAATGGGTCAGCATGCACAGGTACAAGGGGAAGGACCACATGCTTCCCGACGCCACGACCGAAGCTGCGGGCACCAGCGACATGGTCTTCCGGCACGAATACGATACCTGGAAAAATTACATGCTGCGGAACGGAGAATTTCCATGAGCGCACGCATGAAGTCTGCAGCGAAGGCGCCGGCGGACCTGCGCGTCATTGAACAATTCCTGTATCACGAGGCGCGCCTGCTGGACGAGCAGCGTTGGGATGACTGGAATGCGCTGTTCAGTGACGATGGCGTGTATTGGGCGCCGGCCAGCCCCGATCAACCCGACGCCACGCATAATGTCTCGCTTATCTACGAGAATGCGCTGCTGCGCGCGGTGCGCATCAAGCGCTTCCGGCACCCGAATGCCTTTTCGTTGCAGCCCAAGCCGCGCACCGTGCATATGGTCACGAATGTTATGCTCGACAGTACGGAAAGCAACGGAGACTGCGTCGTGACCTCGCGCTTCCAGATGATTCACTACCGGCGCGAAAA
>CAYMXG010000081.1:5056-8785 GCA_964394115.1 uncultured Enterobacteriaceae bacterium
CATTGGGCGGCGCGGCGCACACGATCCCGGTCTGACTTCTATGCCGCCGGGTCCCGCATCACGGGCACCCAGAACGGTTTCGCCATTGCCGGCGACGCGATGTCGGCGGCCTCTTTCCTCGGACTCATCGGCCTTACATTTACCTACGGGTATGACGTGCTGTACTTCATCATCAGCCTGGCGCTGAGCTGGGCGGTGGTGTTGCTGTTCATTGCGGTGCGCCTGCGCAATCTTGGCCGTTATACGTTTGCCGACGCCGTGTGCCTGCGGCTGGAGCCGCGGCACATACGCACCTTCGCGGCCTGTTGCACGCTGGCGATTGCCATTCCCTACCTGATTGCACAACTGGTGGCGGCAGGGACGCTGGTGCAGCAGATGTTTGCCTTGAACTACACCCAGGGCGTCATCATTGTGGGTGTGCTGATGACCGTCTATGTGACCTTCGGCGGAATGATCGCCACGACCTGGGTCCAGATCATCAAGGCGGCACTTTTGATCGGCGGGGGACTGGTATTGCTGCTGTGTGTGCTGTACCAGTTCGAGTTCAATGTGGCGGAGATGTTCCGGATCGCCGTCAACGTGCATCCCCGGGGCGGCCAATTGTTACAGCCCGGCGGACTTTACGGAACGGACCTGATCACGGTCCTGTCGCTCAGCCTGGCATTTATCGGCGGTACCGCCGGACTGCCTCATGTGCTGATGCGTTTTTTCACCGTGCCGGATGCGCGCCAGGCGCGTCATTCCGCCGCGCTGGCATTGGCCCTGGTGTGTGGTTTTCAGGTGCTGGTGTTTCTGACTGGTATCGGGGCGATAGCGTTATTGACCAACCACCCGGTTTATTCACCAAACGGTATTCAGATCATGGGTGGCAGCAATATGGTCGCCATCCACACGGCCCATGCGGTGGGCGGCGAATTGTTCATGGGGTTCATCGCCGCAGTCGCCTTCGCCACCATCCTGGCGGTGGTGGCGGGGCTCACCTTGTCCGTGGCGACCACCATCTCCCACGACCTGTACGCCAATGTACTGCGCCACGGGCGTAGTAATGAGATTGAGGAATTGCGTATCTCCCGGATGGCAGCCATCGCGTTGGGTGTCCTCGGTGTGGGTCTGTCCATCCTGTTTGAAGGCCAGAATGTGGCGGTGCTGGCAACGTTGCCGCTGGCCATCGCCGCCAGCAGCTGCTTCCCGGTGTTATTACTGGCCATGTATTGGCGCGGGCTGACCACGCGCGGCGCCCTCGCCGGCGGCTACACCGGCATGTTCCTGTCAGTGGTGCTGGTAATCGCCGGCCCCAGTGTCTGGGTCGGCGCGCTGGGTTTCGAACGAGCCCTGTTCCCTTATGCCTACCCGACCCTGTTCACCATGCCGGCCGCGTTTCTGTTGACGTGGTGGTTTTCGGTGACGGACCGGGGCGAAGCCGCGGTCGTTGAACGCGCCGCCTATGATGGTCAGTTGCACCGCATGCATCACGGGCCGGCGGCTCTTGCCGAATCAGGAACGGGAAATTGACGCCATGATATCCACTGTTTGGGAAGCGTTTGCACAGTCCGCGGCGCAATACGCAGGGTCGCCCTTTCTGCACATTCCCCGGCAGGCCACGGCGGCGTACGGCGGATCCGCCCTGACTCTCAGCTACGGTGATGCCCGCGAACAGGCGCAGGAGTTGGCCGCGCGCTATCGCGCGGCAGGTTACGGCACGGGCCACCGCGTGGCGTTGGTGCTGGAAAACCGGGCCGAGTTCGTTCTGCATTTTCTGGCGCTGAATGGTGTCGGCGCCGGCATCGTGCCGGTAAATGCCGGCTTTCGCCCCGAGGAAATGCGCTATGTGATCCGCCACAGCGATGCCGGTCTCGTCATTACGTTGCCAGAGCACCGCGCGCGCGTGCTGGAAGCGATGGGAGAAAATTCGCCGCCGGTGGTAAACAGCGACGCGCCAGGGACTTTGCCCAAGGCGGCCCAGCCCGGCCTGGGCGCGCCGGGCCTCAGGTCCGAAGTGGCGTTGCTGTACACGTCCGGCACCACCGGACAGCCCAAGGGCTGCATGCTGTCGAATGAGTACTTTCTCGATGTGGGTAACTGGTATATGAACCTGGGCGGCTACTGCGTACTGCGCCCGGGACAGGAACGTCTGATCACGCCGCTGCCGCTGGTGCATATGAACGCGCTGACCAGTTCCTTCATGGGCATGGTCATGAGCGGCGGCTGCCTGATTCAACTGGATCGCTTTCATGCCTCCACCTGGTGGGAAACCGTGCGCGAGTCCCGCGCCACCTGCCTGCACTACCTGGGAGTGATGCCGGCGGTCCTGCTCAATCAACCCGAAGCTCCGGCGGATGATTTCAGCGGCCAGATACGCTTCGGGTTCGGAGCAGGATCGGACCCGCGGCACCAGGAGCGCTTCGAGAAACGATTTGGTTTTCCTCTCATCGAGGGCTGGGCCATGACCGAGACCGGCACCGGGGTGTGCATTTGTGCGCAGCAGGAGCCGCGCAATCTGGGCCGGCGTTGCATCGGACGCCCCACCGGCGCAATCGAATACCGCCTGCTGGATGAGGAGGGGCGTGACGTGGCGCCCGATCAACCCGGGGAGTTGCTGATCCGGGTCAAGGGCCCGAATCCGCGCAGAGGTTTCTTTTCCGGATATTACAAGGATCCGGACGCGACGGCCGCGGCGTGGGAGGGCGGATATTTTCACACCGGCGACGTGGTGCGGGTGGACGCGGAGGGTTCGTTCTATTTCGTCGATCGGCGCAAAAATATCATTCGGCGCAGCGGCGAGAACATCGCTGCAGTGGAAGTGGAAGGAGTCCTGTTCCAGCATCCAGCGGTGGCGGCCTGTGCCGCGGCCCCGGTTGCGGATGAGATCCGCGGCGAGGAAGTGGCCGCCTGCATCGTGCTCAAACCCGGTGCAGCACCTGGGCCGGAGCTGGCCCGCGCCATCTTCGACTACTGCAATGAACGATTGGCCTATTTCAAGTCCCCCGGATACATCCTGTTTATCGGCCAGTTGCCCATGACCACCTCGCAGAAGATTCAGCGGGGGGAGGTAAAGAAACTGGTGCAGGGAAGGGTGGAGAAGGGGGAGTGCGTTGATTTGCGGGAATTGAAGAGAAAACGATGACAGAATCCGTATCTCGTCGTTCGTGAAGCGTAATTCGCAGGCAAACACCGGGCACGCTTCACGAGATACGCTTCACGAGATACGCTTCACAAGGTACGAGAAACGACGAGCCATGCCTTCCTCTCCCTACACCGACATCGCCATCGTCGCCCCGACCAGTTTCGGCTACACGCGCTACAGCGAGCACGGGGCGCAGTGGTTCCTGGGCGGCGTGTTGCGCGAAATGCTGAAGCACGCCGGCCTGAACAAGACGGCGGTGGACGGTGTGGCGGTGGCCAGTTTCACGCTGGCCCCGGACACCGTGGTGGCACTGACTGAATACCTTTCGTTGTCGCCGCGCTGGATCGAGCATCTCCCCTATGGCGGTGCCAGCGGCGTCATGGCAATGCAGCGTGCGGCCCGTGCCGTGCAAAACGGGGATGCCGGCGTGGTGGCCTGTATTGCTGGCGATACCCACCGGCGCGAAGGGTTCAAGGACCTGCTCTCCAATTTCAGCCGGTTCTCCGCGGATTCCGTGTATCCCTACGGCGCCGGCGGTCCGAATTCGGTATTTGCGATGATCACCCGCGCCTACATGGAGCGTACCGGCGCGACGCGGGAGGATT
>CAYMXG010000082.1:0-8758 GCA_964394115.1 uncultured Enterobacteriaceae bacterium
TGCTGCCGTTTTCTTCGCTGCTGGAGGCTTTCCCGCGGCTGGTGCGCGAACTCGCACGCGACCAGGGCAAGCAGGTGGAACTGGCGATTCGCGGCGATGAAATCGAAATCGATCGGCGCATCCTCGAATTGATTAAAGACCCGATCAATCATCTGTTCAGGAACTGCGTCGATCATGGCGTGGAGCCACCGGCGGTGCGCAAGCAGAAAGGCAAGTCTGCCCAGGCGACCATTACCATCGCCGCCGCGCACAGGGACGGCAGAAAAGTCGAGATCCAGATTGCCGACGACGGAGCGGGTATCGATCTGGGGAAGGTCAAGGCGGCGGCGTGCGAACTTGGGAAGGTATCCGCTGAGGAGGTTGAAAAAATGGACGAACGCGAGGCGCTGGCGCTCGTGTTCCAGTCTGGTCTCTCCACTTCCCCCATCGTCACCGACCTTTCCGGCCGGGGACTGGGTCTTGCCATCGTACGTGAACGGATCGAGCAACTGGGCGGTAGCGTCGTGCTGGACACTCAGCCAGGCATTGGCACGAGTTTTCGTATTTTGCTGCCACTGACGCTGGCAACGTTTCGGGGTGTGCTCGTGCGAGCCGTTGACCGATTGTTCATCATCCCGGCAGTCAGCGTGGAGCGCGTGGCGCTGGTCGCAGACAAGAATATCAGGACGGTGGAAAACCGCGAATCGATCGAACTCAATGGGCAGGCGTTGTCGCTGGTCTGGTTGAGCGACGTGCTGGAAATTCCGCGGGTGCCGGGCGATCCGGCGGACAACGTGCAGGTGGTGGTGCTCGGTGCGGGTAATGATCGCATCGCATTCCGGGTGGATTCGGTTCTTGCGGAGCAGGAGGTACTCGTCAAGGGTCTCGGGCGGCAACTCAAGCGTGTGCGTAACGTTGCCGGGGCCAGCATGCTTGGCACGGGGCAGGTGGTGCCGGTCCTGAACGTACCCGACCTGATGCAGTCGGCGACAAGACCCGCGGCAAACCCGGTCGCAAGCGTCGCCGGCGCACTGCTCGCGCCCGCACAGAAGCGCACGATCCTGGTCGCCGAGGATTCAATCACCTCGAGGACGCTGCTGAAGAGCATCCTGGAATCGGCGGGCTACGCGGTCACCACGGCGGTTGACGGGGTCGACGCCTACACGGCGATCAAAAGCGGAGCGTTCGATCTCGTCGTTTCAGACGTGGAGATGCCCCGCATGGACGGTTTTGATCTCACGGCGAAGCTGCGTTCGGACAAACAGCTTGCGGAAATGCCAATCGTGCTGGTGACGGCGCTCGAGTCACGCGAGCATCGCGAGCGCGGAATCGACGTTGGCGCCAATGCCTACATCGTTAAAAGCAGCTTCGAGCAGAGCAACCTGCTGGAAATCGTCCGGCGGCTGATTTGAGCGCGGGAACCTGGATGCGCCCATGATTAAAGTCCTGGTGGTTGAAGATTCACCGGTGGTGCGTGAGTTTCTCGTCAAAATTCTCGGCGAGGATCCCGGCATTCAGGTCATCGGGACGGCGAACGATGGCGAGCAGGCGCTCGAGGCGGTCGCGCGCCAACGGCCCGACGTCGTCACCATGGACATCCATATGCCCAGGTTGGACGGGTTGGAGGCCACGCGCCGGATCATGGAGACGTATCCCACGCCCATCGTCATCGTGAGCGGGAGCACGGATCCGCGCGAAGTGGCGACGACGTTTCGTGCCATGGAGGCGGGCGCAGTGGCCGTATTGCGCCGGCCGGCGGGCATCGGTCATCCGGATCACGCGGCGACCGCCAGCGAGCTGCTTCGGACCGTGACGCTGATGTCCGAAGTCAAGGTGATCAAGCGCTGGCCCAAGGCGTGGCGCCACACCGCGGTTCCGCGTCCGGTGGAAAAGCATCGCGCACGGGTCGAGGCGAATGTGAAGATTATCGCCATTGGCGCCTCGACCGGCGGTCCGCCCGTGTTGCAGACCATTCTTGCGGCACTGCCCGGAGATTTCCCGGCGCCGGTACTGATTGTCCAGCACATGGCACCCGGGTTCACCCAGGGATTTGTCCAGTGGCTGGCGCAAACTTCGAATTTGCCGGTGCATCTCGCCGCGCACGATGAGCACATCCGTCCGGGCCATGTGTATGTGGCCCCCGATGAATTTCAGATGCGGCTGGAGCGAAGCGGAAAAATCGTTCTGACGAAGGACGAGCCCGAGAACGGCATGCGTCCCTCGGTTTCGTATCTTCTGCGCGCCGTGGCCGAAACCTACGGCCGCGATGTTGTTGCCGGCCTGCTTTCCGGCATGGGGCGCGATGGCGCCGAGGAACTGAAGCTGTTGAAGGAAAGCGGCGCGGTCACCTTTGTCCAGGACGAAAACAGCTCGGTTGTTCACGGCATGCCGGGGGCGGCGATCAAACTCGGTGCGGCGACACTGGTTTTGCCGCCGGAGGAAATCGCCGCGACGCTGGCCAGGCTGGTAAAGGACAGTAAGTGAAAGGCGAGCCCATGAAAGACAGCCCGAAACCCAACAGCAAGGTGAACATACTCATTGCCGAGGACAGTGCGACCCAGGCGGCGCAACTGGCGCACATACTCGAGCAGCGCGGCTACATCGTCACGGTCGCCGCCAATGGCCGCAAGGCGCTCACCCTGCTCAAGCGGCGCAAACCCACCCTGGTGATTAGCGACGTCGTCATGCCGGAACTGGATGGCTACGGTTTGTGCAAGGCGATCAAGGGGGACCCGAAGCTGAAGCACATTCCGGTCATGCTGGTGACCACGCTGTCCGATCCGCAGGATGTAATCCGCGGGCTTGAGTGCGGCGCGGATAATTTTCTCCTCAAACCGTTCGACGAGCGCTACCTGCTGGCGCGCGTTGATTACCTGCTGATGAACCTCGAACTGCGCAGGAATCAGAAGATCCAGATGGGGATGGAGATCAACCTTGGAGGTCAAAAACATTTAATCAGTTCCGAGCGGCAGCAGATACTCGATCTGCTGATTTCGACGTACGAGCAGGCGGTGGAGGTCAACACCGAGCTCAGGAAACGGGAAAAGGAACTGGCGCATTCCAACGAAGTGCTCAACGCACTGTACCGTATCGCGGAAGGCCTCAATCAGGCGGGCAGCGAGCGTGAGGTGGCGGAAACCGTGCTGGAGCGGGCGCTGGAACTGCCCGGGATCCGGGCCGGCTGGATTTCTCTGCGGGAAGGCGAGTCCGGCTTCCGCCTGGCCGCCGCGCGCAATCTGCCGCCGGCACTCGAGGCGGCCGGTGCGATGGAAGGTGATTGCACGTGCCGTCGCCGGCTCATCTCCGGCGAGCTCGACTCGGTCACCAACATCCTGGAATGCGAACGGCTGGAGAAGGCAGTCGGAGACACGCGCGGGTTGCGCTGCCACGCCAGCATTCCCTTGTGGCTCGGTGACCGGACACTGGGCGTGATGAATCTCGTCGGGCCGGAAGAGGGCCTGTTCAATGACGACGAGTTGAAGGTCCTGCACAGCGTGGGCAACCAGGTGGCGGTGGCGCTGGAGCGGGCGCATCTGCACGAACACCTTGAACGGTTGGTGCAGCAGAGAACCGCTGCACTCGAAGCGGAGATAGTGGAAAGAAAACGCATTGAACAGGAACAGGCCCGGCTGGTGGCAATCATCGAGGCGACGCCTGACATGGTGGCGACCAGCAGCGCGGATGGCAAGACGCTCTACTGCAATCCGGCCGGTCTGCGCATGCTCGGCGGCGAGACTGGGCAGGACGTCTCACAGATAAACATCGATACGTTGTACCCCAGCCGGGTGGCGACCGTAGTACAAGAGCAGGCCATACCACACGCGATCGAGTGTGGATCGTGGAGCGGGGAAACCGTATTCCTGCGGCGCGACGGCTGTGAAATTCCGGTGTCGCAGGTCATCATCGCGCACCGGGGAAGCGATGGATCAGTCGAATACCTGTCTACCATCGCACGCGACATCACGCAGGGCAAGGATGCGGAGCAGCAGATCCGCGGGCAGCTGGAACACCTGAATCTGCTCGATCACATCACGCGCGCTATCGGGGAGCGGCAGGACCTGCAGAGCATCTTCCAGGTGGTGGTGAGGAGCCTGGAGGACAGTCTGCCGATCGACTTCGGTTGCGTGTGCATTTACGACACGGTGGCTAACGCGCTGCGGGTCACCAGCGTGGGAGTGAAGAGCGCGGCGCTGGCGCAGGAATTGACGCTGGCGGAGCATGCCGCGATTGATGTGGACGACAACGGCCTGGGCCGCTGCGTGGGCGGGGAGCTGGTGTACGAACCCGACATTCGTGCGTCCCGTTTTCCATTTCCGGCGCGGCTGGCCGGCGGCGGGCTGAGATCGGTGGTGATGGCGCCGCTGCGGGCGGAGAGCCGGGTGTTCGGCGTACTGGTGGCGGCGCGGCGCGCGGCGGAGGGTTTCAGCAGCGTCGAGTGCGAGTTCCTGCGGCAACTGAGTGAACACGTCGCGCTGGCCGCGCATCAGGCGCAGCTTTACGGCGCATTGCAGCAGGCCTACGACGACCTGCGCCAGACCCAGCAGGTGGTGATGCAGGAGGAGCGGTTGCGGGCGCTGGGGCAGATGGCGAGCGGGATTGCGCACGACATCAACAACGCCCTGTCGCCGGTGTCGCTGTACACCGAGTCAATGCTGGAGACGGAAGAAAATCTGAGTGACCGGGCGCGCGGCTACCTGGAGACCATTCAACGCGCAGTCGAGGACGTGGCGCAGACGGTGGCGCGGATGCGCGAGTTTTACCGCCAGCGCGAGCAGCAGCTCGAACTTTCGGCGGTGGACCTGAATCAAATGGTGCGGCAGGTGCTCGACCTGACGAAGGCGCGCTGGAGCGATCAGCCGATGCAGAGCGGTTTAGTGATCCGGGCGCTGACGGATCTGGCGCCTGGGTTGTCGAAGATCATGGGGGTGGAGAGCGAGATCCGCGAAGCGCTGACCAACCTGGTGCTCAACGCCGTGGACGCGATGCCGGAAGGCGGCACATTGGCGCTGCATACGCGCGTGGCCGGGGCGGAACCGGCACGGTCGGTGATCGTGGAGGTCGCGGACACCGGCATGGGTATGAATGAAGAAACGCGCCGGCGGTGTCTGGAACCCTTCTATACCACCAAGGGCGAGCGCGGCACCGGGCTGGGTCTTGCCATGGTGTTCGGCATGGCGCAACGGCACAGCGCGGAACTGGAGGTCGACAGCACTCCGGGGATCGGCACGACCATGCGACTGGTGTTTGCGGTACCGACTGCGGTGCTAGTCGAGCCCGGAGGCCCGCCTGAGGCGGTACGGGTGCCCGCGCGGCTGCGATTGCTGCTGGTGGATGACGATCCGGTGTTGTTGAAGTCGCTGCGCGAGGCGCTGGAGATGGACGGCCATATCATCGTCACCGCGAACGGCGGCGAGGCGGGCATTGCAGCATTCCGCGCCGCCGTCGAGCGCAGAGCGCCATTCGCCGCGGTGATTACCGATCTCGGCATGCCTTACGTGGACGGGCGCAAGGTGGCGGCAGCGGTGAAGGAGGTGTCGCCGGCGACACCGGTGATCCTGCTCACCGGCTGGGGAAAGCGGCTGGTGGCGGAGGGCGACATCCCGCCGCACGTTGACCGTGTGCTTGCCAAGCCCCCCAGGCTGCGCGAAGTACGCGAAGCGCTCGCGCAACTTTGCCAGGCTCAATCTTCCGGAGCGAACCCATGAACCCCGCTCACCTCGCGCGCATCCTCGTCGTCGATGACGAAGCGGCGAACATGCGTGCGCTTTGCGACACGCTGCGCGACCACGGCTACGAGACCGAAGGGTTCATCGCGGGCGAGGCTGCACTCAGTGCCCTGCGCGAACGACAGTTCGATCTGCTGCTTACCGATCTGATGATGCCGGGCATGGACGGCGTGGCGCTGCTCGGCGCGGCCCTGAAGATTGACCCGCACCTGGTCGGGGTCCTGATGACCGGCAAGGGCACCATCGAAACCGCGGTGCAGGCAATGCAGGCAGGCGCGCTGGACTACGTTCTGAAACCAATCAAAGTGAGCGCCATACTGCCGGTACTCGCGCGCGCTGTGAACGTGCGGGGGCTGCGGCTGGAGAATCTGGAACTGCGCGACACCGTGGCGATCCACGAGCTCAACCAGGCCATCGCCTACACGCTCGATCCGAACGTACTGCTGGACAAGATTGCAAACGCCGCGTTCGCGCAATTCGAGGCCGATGAGGTGTCCGTCATGTTGCTGGCCGAGGACGGCAAATCCCTCTTCGTCGCCGCGGTGCGCGGCGACCAACGCGATGCGCTGCTTGGCACACGCGTGCCCATCGGCACCGGGATCGCGGGGCAGGTGGCTGCCAGCCGCGAGCCGCTGGTGTTGCAGGGTGAGGTCAAGGATCCACGCCTGGTGCCGCTGCATCCGCGGGCCGCGATCCAGTCCGCGCTGTCCATGCCCATGGTCACGCGCAATACGCTGATTGGGGTGCTGAACATCAATTACACGCGCCAGCCGAGAACCATTCCGCTCGGACAGATCAAGGTCCTCAGCATCTTCGTCAATGCCGCGGCGGCGGGCATCGAAGCGGCGCGGTTGCACGAGGCGCAGCGCAAGGCCGACGCACGCTATCGTGAGGTACTGCACATGGCCGCGGACGGCATCATCTCGACGGACGACGAGCAGCGCATTCTTATATTCAACGCTGGCGCCGAGAAACTCTTCGGTTACCGTCCGGAAGAGGTTCTCGGAAAATCCCTCGATGTGCTGTTGCCGGTGGAAGTGGTCGAGGCGCATCGCCATTACATGCAGGTGTTCGGACAAGGGTCGATTGAGTCGCGCGCCATGGCTGCGCGCAAGCGGCTATTCGGCCGGCGCAAGGACGGAACGCTGGTCGACATTGAGGTGGGCATTTCCAAGCGCTCGGAAAATGGCAAGACGCTCTACACGGCGGTAGTGCGCGATATCACGCAACGGATCCAGCAGGAGGAAAGGATCGCCCGGCTGACCCGCCTCTACGCGGTGCTGTCTGGCATTAACTCCACCATTGTGCGTATCGGTGAAAAAACCGCGCTGTTCTCGGAAATCTGCCGGATCGCGGTCGAGGTGGGCAGATTCAAGCTGGCGTTGATCGTTCTGGTCGACGAAGAGAAGAGGCAGCTCATGCCGGCGGCCTGGCTCGGGATCGAAGAGGAATACGTCCGCATGATGTCGCTGGATCTGGGTGCAGGTCCCTCGAGCGATATGGGCCTGGCGCGGCGGGCGATCCTCGACCGCAAGGCGATGGTCGCCGGTG
The DNA here is from genome assembly GCA_964394115.1 of uncultured Enterobacteriaceae bacterium. Taxonomy (GTDB): domain Bacteria; phylum Pseudomonadota; class Gammaproteobacteria; order Eutrophobiales; family Eutrophobiaceae; genus 2-02-FULL-61-13. Next base: position 7,257 of record CAYMXG010000082.1, read on the forward strand.
ACATAACCGTTGACCCGCGTGCCCCGCGCGCGGTGCAGGAGGCGTCCCTGCGCCTGGGAATTCGCGCCATGTGCGCGCTGCCCCTGGTGGTAGCGGACAAGGCGGTGGGTGTGCTCATCCTGGGGGCCGGGACGCCGGGGACCTTCGATGCTGAAGATGAAATGCAATTGTTGCTGGAACTCGCCGGGGACTTCTCCTTTGCGCTCGATCATATCGAGAAAACACAACTCGTGGACTACCTCGCCACCCACGACCAGTTGACCGGACTGCCGAACCGGGCGCTGTTTCTGGACCGGCTCACCCAGGCCATGATCACGGCGGAAAGCCGGGGCAACATGCTGGCGGTCGTCATTGCGGACATTGAGCGGTTCAAGCACATTAATGACGCGTTTGGCAGGCAGGCAGGTGACGAACTGTTGCGGCAGATTACCGATCGTTTCCAGAAATCAATGGGCGAGCGTGCGAATCTGGCGCGTGTAGGGTCGGATGTATTTGGCATGATTTACTCCGACTTTTCGCACGCGGCCAAGATCACCAGGATGCTGCGCGAGAGCAAGGAAGGGGCGCTGGCGGACCCCTTCGGCGTTGACGGCCAAATGCTGCATATCGCGGCCCGCGCCGGGGTCGCGATTTTCCCCACTGACGGAGAGGACGCTGAAACGCTGTTTCAAAACGCGGAATCGGCGTTAAAACGCGCGAAGATTCAGAATGAGCGCAGCGCCTTCTACACCCCCGATCTCAATGCCCGGGTAGCCGAGCAACTTACGCTGGAAAACAATATGCGCCGCGCGCTGGAGCGGAACGAGTTCGTCCTGCATTACCAGCCCAAGGTCGATCTCATCACGAAACGCATCGTCAGTCTTGAGGCCTTGATACGGTGGCAGGATTCCGGGGGCGGGCTGGTGCCGCCAATGCAATTTGTACCGCTGCTGGAAGAGACCGGGCTGATCCTGCCAATCGGCAAATGGGTGATGCAGGAGGCATTGCGCGCATCCGCAAGTCTCCGCGCCAGGGGTCTGCCGCCGCTGCGCATCGCGGTCAATGTATCTCCCATCCAGTTGCGCCAGCAGGATTTTGTGCGCGAGGTGGAAACCGTCATCGCGGCCGGAGGCGGCACTCCGCAAGGGCTCGACCTGGAGATAACCGAAAGTGTGATCATGGAGGATATCGAGGCGAATGTGCGCAAGCTCGACGAGGTGCGCAGCATGGGTGTCGAATTGGCCATCGACGATTTCGGCACCGGGTATTCCTCGCTGGCGTATATTGCCCGGCTGCCCGTAGACACCATCAAGATCGATCGCACCTTCATCATGAATCTCAAGAGCGACGCGGACAGCATGTCGATCGTGCAGACAATCATCACGCTGACGCACGCGTTGCAACGGAAGGTGGTCGCGGAAGGCGTGGAAACCGAGGAACAAGCCGATCTGCTGCGACTGCTGCGGTGCGATCAATATCAGGGTTACCTGTTCAGCAAGCCGGTGCCCCTCGCCGACATCGAA
>CAYMXG010000083.1:0-8576 GCA_964394115.1 uncultured Enterobacteriaceae bacterium
CCCGACGGCAGCCACAGCCTTTACTGCGCGGTCATCGTCAAGCAGGTGGATGAGCAGACCCGGGCCAAGGTAGGGATAAACGAGTTATTGCGGGATGTTTGAGGGCTAAACTCCCAACAACGGCAACAATCCCCGGAGATCGCCGGCGGTGACATAACGCGCAGCCCGCTGTCTGACCGCCGCACGTTCAACCACGCCGCCGAAACCGATGAAATCGGCGCCGGCATCCTGCATCTCCAGGTCGGTGACACCGTCGCCGACCGCGGCACATTTGCCGAAACGCTGCATGAGTTCACTGCAGATTGCGCGCTTGCCACCGGTGCGGGCGAGCACGGAGCCAGCATCGAAACCCAGATAGCGCCCGTCGGCGGCAAACTGCAACGCCACTGCATGCACCTGATCGGGACGCAGTCCAAGTTCCTGTGCGAGCATGGTCACCGCCGGCAGAAACCCGCCGCTGATGATGCGGGCTTCAATTCCCAGGTCATGCAATGTGCTGAAGGTTTCGCGGGCACCGGGGACCAGTTCCTCGATATATCGGGTACCGAGCCGTTCCACCGACTGCCGGTCCGGTCGCAACCGATCCAGGCGCCGCGCATATACTTCTTCCAGCGTGACCCTGCCCTCCATGGCCGCCGTGGTCAGCGCGGCGATTTCCAATTCCAGCCCGTGCATGCGCGCCAGCTCATCCACACCCTCAATACGCGTCAGGGTGCTGTCACAATCGAAGACCACCAGCCGATAGGGCGCGCCTGCCGTCACAGGCTGACTTGCGTTACCCGGGTCACCGCAGGAATTCGGGCAATGGCATCCAGCACACCCTGCTGCAAGGGCGTGGAAATACCGATGACGGCGACGGCCAGGTCACTGCCGGACACGATGCCGAGTTGCATCCGGGAGATGTTGATCTTCTCCGCGGCCAGCAGGGTGCTGATGGCGGCGATCATGCCGGGCTGATCACGATGCCGGGTCAGCAACAGGTTGCCCTCCAGCACTGCCTCGATTTCATAATCACCGACACGGATCAGGCGCGGGTGTTTTCGTTCCAGCAAGGTCCCCTCCACCACGGTGATCTCGTCACCATGCCGGGCCTGGACCACGATGCTGGCGTGGTAATCGGCATGCTCACCGCAACGCGCCTCGACAATGGCAATGCCGTGCTGCGCGGCGAAGTGGCGCGCATTGACGCGATTGGCATCAGACACGTTGCCGCTGAGGAGTCCGATCAACACCTCCGTGGTGATGGAGCGCAGATCCCGGGACGCGGCATCCCCATACAATGAAACCTCCACCTGGCTGATGGGCGCGCTGACCATGGCCGCGACCAGTTTGCCCAGCCGCAAGGCCAGCGTCAGGTACGGGCGCAATTTGACCCGTTCCTCGGCGGATACCGCGGGCAGGTTGATGGCGTTGATGGACTCGCCATCCTGGAGATAGGCCGCCACCTGACGCGCGATCTCCCGGCCGGCAGCCTCCTGCGCCTCGTGGGTGGAGGCCCCCAGGTGGGGCGTGGCGACCACGTTATCCAGTTTCAACAGCGGTGAATCCCCGGGCGGCTCCTGCTCGAACACGTCCAATGCCGCACCACCCAGATGCCCTGAGGCAAGCACGTCATGCAATGCCCGCTCGTCCACCAGTCCGCCCCGGGCGCAGTTGATAATGCGCGCGCCTCGCTTCATGGACAGCAGCCGCTCACCATTCAGCAGCCCGCGCGTCTTGTTGTTAATGGGGCAATGGAGCGTCAGGTAGTCCGCCGCCGGGATAAGTGCATCAAGATCCAGGCACTCAATTCCGTCCGCCTCAAATACCTGCGGCGTCACGAACGGATCGTGCGCAATTACGCGCATGCGCAATGCACGGGCCATTGCCGCCACGATGCGGCCGATGGTGCCATACCCGATGATCCCCAATGTCTTGCCGGCGAGTTCCGCGCCCGTGAATTGGGATCGCTTCCATTCACCGGCGCGCAAGGAACGATCCGCCTGGGGCAGGCTGCGGCTCAGGGAAAGGATATGGGCCAGGGTCAGCTCCGCGGTGGTGGTGGCATTGGCATCCGGCGTGTTCAACACCACGATGCCGCGTTCCGTGGCACGGCCTACGTCAATGTTGTCCACGCCGATGCCGGCGCGGCCGATGACCTGCAAGGCCCGTGCTGCATCCAGCGCAGTGCGGGTGATGGTCGTGGCGCTGCGGACGATAACGGCGTGGACATCGGCAATAAGCCGGCAAAGTTCGGGCTCAGCCAACCCGTTATGGCATTCGACCTGCAACCCGGGCTGCCCGCGCAGGAACTCGATGCCGGCGGCGGCAATCTTGTCGGCCACCAGCACTCTTATCACATCAGTTGCCATGCTTCGATACTCCCAGCAGCGTGATCATTTGCCCGGCCAGGTCTTCGGCCAGCCGTTCCACCTGGTCACGATCCCCGCCTTCCACCATCACCCGCAACAGCGGTTCCGTACCTGACGGACGCACCAGTACGCGCCCCTGATCCCCCAACTGCCGCTCCACGGCACAGACCAGCGCGTCGATCCGCGCCAGTTGCGCTGCGTCGCTGCGCTGCTGCATGGTCACATTCACAAGCTTTTGCGGCAACTTGGTCATCCCCGCCAGCAATGCGCGCAGCCCCTGGCCGGACTTGCGCATCGCGCTCAATACCTGCAACGCGGAGATGATGCCGTCCCCGGTCAGCGCCAGGTTGAGATTGATGATATGTCCTGAACCTTCGCCTCCCAGGCACAACTGCTTTTGCCGCAACATCTCCAGGACATAACGATCACCAACGCGCGCGCGGTGCAACACCAGCCCGATTTTCTGCAGTGCCCGCTCCAGTCCCAGGTTGCTCATTTGCGTACCCACGACGGCACCATTCAGGGCCAGCGGGTTGGCGGCGGCAATAACGTAAAGGCTCTCGTCGCCATCAACAATCTCACCGCCGGCATCCACGAGAATGAGCCGATCCCCGTCACCGTCCAGCGCGATGCCCAGGTCGGCGCGCGTATCCAGCACCTTCCGGCGCAAGCCCTCCGGGGCCGTGGCGCCGCAGCCGGCATTGATGTTCAATCCGTCGGGGTGCACCGCAATGGATTCGACCGTGGCACCCAGTTCCTCGAACACGCGCGGGGCGACCTGGTACGCGGCCCCATGGGCGCAATCCACGACCAGGTGCAGCCCGGATAGATCCAGGTCCGGATCAACGCTGCTCTTGCAGAATTCGATGTAGCGCCGCTGGGCGTCGTCCATGCGCCGGGCCTTGCCCAGCTCGGCCGGTACCACTGTGGTCAGCGGTTGTTGCAGCTCCGCTTCGATGGCCAGTTCCAGATCATCGTCGAGCTTCGTGCCGTGGCCGTTGAAGAACTTGATGCCGTTGTCTTCAAAGGAATTATGCGACGCACTGATGACAATGCCGGCATCGGCGCGCAGGTTGTGCGTCAGGTAGGCGATGCCCGGTGTCGGCATCGGGCCGAGGAGAATGATGTCAACCCCGGCGGCCGAGAGCCCGGCCTCAAGCGCAGACTCAAACATATAGCCGGAGATACGCGTGTCCTTGCCGATCAGGACCCTGCCCTTGCCGCCTTGCACCAGTACGCGCCCGGCGGCCCAACCGAGCTTCATGACAAAGTCCGGGGTAATTGGATATTCCCCGACCCGACCGCGAATGCCGTCGGTGCCGAAGTACTTGCGCGTGGAGGTCACGATGTGCGGTCTCGACAGCGAATCGGGGGAATCAGGCGGGAACAGGACTCAGATGATGAGAGGCAGCAGGTGGCAGATGGTAGGTGGTAGATGGGGAAAACAGCAGGGGAATTTGAATGTCGCGATCCCTTGACTCCACGTACCAACCTCTACCAACTACCAATTACCATCTACATTCCATTGTCATGCCGACGTTGCCGGCCCGCTTACCGGCGGTTCGTCAGCGCCACGTTGCCCGGAAGCCTTGTCATCCTTGCCGGTGGGGGGAGACTGCCGCGCGGCCCCCTCGCCTGCATCCCAATCTGCAGGCGGGCGCGGCTTGCGTCCGGCCATGATGTCGTCCAACTGCGCCGAATCAAGTGTCTCGTACAGAATCAACGCGTCCGCCATGCAGTGCAACTTGTCCAGATTGTCCTTGAGAATGGTTTCCGCGCGCTGGTAATTACGATCAATCACGGCGCGGATTTCCTTGTCAATGGCATTGGCGGTATCGTCGGATATTGCCTTGTGCTTGGTCACCGAGTGACCGAGGAATACCTCGCCATCTTCTTCGGCGTAGGTTAGCGGACCGAGTTGATCCGACAGTCCCCATTTGGTGACCATGTTGCGCGCCAGGTCCGTGGCGCGATGAATATCGTTGGATGCCCCGGTAGTCACCGAGTCCGGCCCGAATACCAGGGCCTCCGCGATGCGCCCGCCAAACAGGCTGCAGATCTGACTTTCGATAAAGGTCTTGCTGTAACTGAGCCGGTCCTGTTCCGGCAGGAACATCGTCAAGCCGAGGGCGCGGCCGCGCGGGATGATGGTGACCTTGTAGACCGGATCATGATTCGGCATGGATCGGCCCACGATGGCATGCCCGGCCTCATGATAGGCAGTAAGTTTCTTCTCCTGGTCGCTCATGACCATGGATCGCCGTTCGGCGCCCATCATGACCTTGTCCTTGGCCTGTTCCAGATCTGACATCTCCACCAGCTTCTTGTTACCGCGGGCAGCCAGTAACGCGGCTTCGTTCACCAGGTTGGCCAGATCCGCGCCGGAAAACCCCGGCGTACCACGGGCAATGATGTTGGGGATTACTTTGTCGGCCAATGCAATCTTGCGCAGGTGCACCTTGAGAATCTGTTCGCGTCCGCGGATATCCGGCAACGGCACCACGACCTGCCGGTCGAAACGGCCGGGACGCAACAATGCCGGGTCCAGCACGTCCGGCCGGTTCGTGGCGGCAATCACGATCACACCCTCATTGCCCTCAAAACCATCCATCTCCACGAGCAGCTGGTTCAGGGTCTGTTCGCGCTCGTCATGTCCGCCGCCCAATCCGGCGCCGCGATGACGTCCCACCGCGTCGATCTCATCGATGAAGATGATGCACGGCGCATGCTTCTTCGCCTGCTCGAACATGTCACGCACGCGCGAGGCGCCGACGCCGACAAACATTTCCACAAAATCCGAGCCGGAGATGGTGAAGAACGGCACCTTGGCCTCGCCGGCAATGGCCTTGGCCAGCAGCGTCTTGCCGGTTCCTGGCGAACCCACCATCAATACCCCCGAGGGGATCTTGCCGCCCAGTTTCTGGAACTTGCCCGGGTCGCGCAGGAATTCCACCAGTTCCGCAACCTCCTCCTTGGCCTCCTCCACGCCCGCCACATCATTGAAGGTGATCTTGACCTGATCTTCACCCAGCAGTCGCGCCCGGCTCTTGCCGAACGACAATGCACCGCGACCACTGCCGCCGCCCTGCATCTGGCGCATGAAGTAGACCCAGATCCCGAGCAACAGGAGTATCGGGAACCAGGAGATGAGTGCATGAGCCCAGAACGAATTCCGGTTCGGCTCCGCACCACCGATCTCGACGCTGTTGTCGAGCAACGTGCCGATGAGCGCCTCGTTGCTGGTCTCCGGGCTATAGGTATTGAAACGGCCGCCCTCGCGCAATTGGCCGGAGATACTGTTGCCCTCAATAACCACGGTCTCAACCTTTCCGGATTTGACGTCATTGATGAATTGGGAATAGGGCACGTTGCCTGCCGCCGCGGAAGTGCCGAAGTTCTTGAATACCATCATCAGCACCAGCGCAATGATGACCCAGAGCGCCAGATTTTTAGCCATGTCGTTCAAATGCACCGCCTCCTCTATTCATTACCGGAAACTATACCTTATAGCCCCGGGCTAACACATAAAACTCCCGCGAACCACCCCGCGACGCCTTGGGTTTTCTGGCCATAACCCGCTGAAATCGCTGCATAAGTTTGCGCCGGTATTCCTCCATGTCGGCGCCCTCGAACACCTTGATCAACAAATTTCCGTTCGCTGCCAGCGTTTGACACGCAAACTCCAGCACCCGTTCCGCCAACTGCATGCTGCGCGCCTGATCCGTGACGCGGATACCCGTTAGATTGGGCGACAAATCGGAAATTACAAGGTCGGCAGGCGCGCCCGCCAGGGCGTCCACACAACGCTGGAAAACCGCATCGTTGGTGAAATCCCCTTGAATGAACTGGACATTGCGGATCGGCTCCATCGGCAGAATGTCCACGGCGATGACCTTGCCTGCACGACCCACCCGTTGCGCCGCATACTGGGACCAGCTGCCCGGGGCAGCGCCCAGATCCACGACCGTCTGTCCGGGCTTGAGCAGTTTGTCCTTGTCGTCCAGTTCCTGAAGCTTGAAGGTGGCGCGCGAGCGGTAATCGGAACGCCGTGCCTGCTTCACATAGGGGTCGCGCTCGTGCTCCTTGCGTCGCTGCTTGCTGCCCGTCGACATGCGCTACTGGTAACGCACGGAGACAATTTCGTATTCGGTCATCCCACCCGGCGCATTGACGTTCGCCACTTCACCCTCTTCCTTGCCGATCAGAGCGCGGGCAATGGGTGACGTGATCGAAATCAGCGCCAGGTTTATGTCCGCCTCCTCCTCGCCGACGATCTGGTAGGTCACCGTCTTTTTCGTGGTCAGATTCAGCAGTTCCACCGTCGCCCCGAACACAACATTGGGCGCGGCCTTGATACCGGCGACGTCAATAATCTGGGCATCGGCCAGCACCGATTCCAGCACGCCAATGCGCCCCTCGACGAAACTCTGCTGTTCTCGGGCGGCGTGGTACTCGGCATTTTCGCTCAGGTCGCCGTGGGCGCGCGCCTCGGCAATGGCCTGGATAATCTGCGGGCGGCGCACGGATTTCAGCTCGGCAAGCAACTGGCGCAGGCGTTCTGCGCCGTTGGCGGTCAATGGCGACTTGGTCATTACTTCACTCCGGCGTGCAGGGTTTGCAGACAATTTACCTGATCTTCATCCAGAAATTTCAGTGCGTTTACGGTCGCGCGCGCCCCGGACATGGTGGTCATGTGAAATACCCGGTGTTGCAGCGCCGTACGCCGGATGGAATAGGAATCCAGTATCGCCTGTTTTCCCTCGGTGGTATTGATGATCAGGCTGACCTCGTCGCTCTTCAGCATGTCGACAATATGTGGCTGCCCCTCGCGCACCTTGTTGACGCCGCGGCATTGCAACCCGGCACTGCGCAGGGTCGCGGCAGTGCCGTGGGTTGCACACAGGGTGAACCCGTGCGCGGCAAGATCCCGCGCCACGTTGACGGCCTGCTGCTTGTCCGCGTCGCGCACGCTGATGAAGACCATTCCACCGCGGGGGATCTCCGCACCGCAGGCAAACTGGGATTTGGCGAAGGCCTCGCCAAAGGTCTTGCCGATGCCCATCACCTCGCCGGTGGATTTCATCTCCGGGCCCAGCAGCGGGTCCACGCCCTGCAATTTTATGAACGGGAACACGGCCTCCTTCACCGAAAAATAGGTGGGCACGGGGACGGCGTGGATGTTCTGCTCATCCAGGGTCACGCCCACCATGCACTTGGCAGCGACGCTGGCCAGGGACACGCCGGTGGCCTTGGAAACAAAGGGCACCGTACGCGATGCGCGGGGATTCACTTCCAGCACGTAAATATCGCCGTTCTGGATGGCAAACTGGGTATTCATCAGGCCGATCACCCCCAACCCTTCCGACATGCGCCGCACCTGACGCGCCAGCTCCTGCAGCACCCCCGGGGTCAGGCTGTGCGGCGGCAGTGAACAGGCCGAGTCGCCGGAGTGCACGCCCGCCTCCTCGATGTGTTCCATGATGCCGCCTATCACTACACGCTTCCCGTCGCTCAGGGAATCCACATCGACTTCTATGGCGTCATTCAGGAAGCGATCGAGCAACACCGGTGATTCATTGGACACGGCCACTGCCGCGGCCATGTAATTGCGCAGGTCGGTTTCGTTATGCACGATCTCCATGGCGCGCCCGCCGAGCACATAGGATGGCCGCACCACCAGCGGGTAACCAATCTCCTGTGCCAGCCGCGGCGCATCGTCGCTGTTCCGGACCGTGCGATTGGGCGGCTGGCGCAAGCCGAGCTGGTTTATCAACTGCTGGAAGCGCTCGCGATCCTCGGCGCGGTCAATGGAGTCCGGCGTGGTGCCGATGATGGGCGCCCCGGCGCGCTCCAGGTCCCGCGCCAGTTTCAGCGGCGTCTGCCCGCCGTACTGCACGATGACGCCGAACGGCTTTTCCAGGTGGACGATCTCGAGCACGTCTTCCAGGGTCAACGGCTCGAAGTACAGGCGGTCCGAGGTGTCGTAATCGGTGGACACCGTTTCCGGGTTGCAATTGATCATGATGCTCTCGTAACCCAACTCGCGCATGGCAAACGCGGCCTGTACGCAGCAATAATCAAATTCGATGCCCTGGCCGATACGATTGGGCCCGCCGCCCAGGACGATGACCTTTTTGCGCGTCGTCGGCGCCGCTTCGCATTCCTCCTCGTAGGTGGAATACATGTAGGCCGTGGTGGCGGCAAACTCGGCGGCGCAGGAATCCA
>CAYMXG010000084.1:0-8529 GCA_964394115.1 uncultured Enterobacteriaceae bacterium
CCCGGTCCGCAATACCGGTACTGCCCAGGATTTCGTGCGACCACTTTTCATGGGCGGGCGCCATGCGTGCGAACAATTCCGCGCCCCGGGCTGACAACCGGATCTTGCTGACGCGGCGATCTGCGGCATCGCCGCGGCGGTCAAGCAGGCCATCCTGCGCCATGCGATCCAGCAGCCGGGTGATGTTGCCCTGAGAAGCCAGCAGGCGTTTGGCCAGTTGGGACGTGCTCAGCCCCTTGTCGCCGGCCAGGTCCAGGTGCGCCAGCACATCGAAGCGCGACAGCGAACTCTGGAATTGTTCGCGGAAGCGTGCCGACATCTCCTGCTCCAGGCGTTTGGCGCACTTGAGCAGAAACAGCCACGCGCGCAGGGAATTCTTGCTGTCAGTGTCGGGAGAGGAATCGGACAGGGACTCAATGCCCACGAGTCGTGGGCGTCTTCCCGAAGATTTCTTGTCAGCGGGTGCCATGCCGATTCAGTTTACCGCACTGGACCCCGGATAACCCCTTCGGGGTTTCCGGGGTGACGAATGAACTGGACCCAGATAACGCCGCAGTTTGTCCCGGTGATAGCAGGGAGGGTTTCCGGGGTGACGGACGAATGAACTAGACCCGGATAACGCCGCAGTTTGTCCCGGTGATAGCTGGGTGGGTTTCCGGGGTGACGAATGAACTGGACCCGGATACCGCCGCCGCTTGCCACGGCGAAAGCCGGGAGGGTTTCCGGGGTGACGAATGAACTGGACCCGGATACCGCCGCCGCTTGCCCCGGCGAAAGCCGGGAGGGTATCCGAGGTGAAGAATGAACTAGACCCCGGATGACACCGTAGTATGTCCCGGCGAAGGCCGGGAGAGTTTCCGGGGTGACGGATATCGGTATTTGTTCATTGTGCAAGATTCAATCAGGGAATTACGGCCGTGGTCTCGATTTCCACTTTGGCACGATCCTCGATTAATGCCAGCACCTGCACCATGGCCATCACCGGGTAATGGCGACCGATGATCTCCCGGTAGGCGGCGCCCACCCCCTTCAATGATCGCAGGTACTCCTGTTTGTCCGTGACGTACCAGGTCATGCGCACGATGTGTTCGGGGCCGGCCCCGCCCTCGGCCAACACCGCAACGATGTTCTTCAGGGTCTGGCGCACCTGCTCGATGAAATCATCGCTCTGGAATACTTCGTTCTCGTCCCACCCCACCTGCCCGCCGACAAACACCATCCGGCCCTGGGTCAGGATGCCGTTGGAATAACCGCGCGGCTGTTTCCAGCCCGCGGGCTGCAGCGTGCGCATGTGGCTCATGGGCCGAAGGCCTGGATGCCGGTCTGCGCACGCCCGAGGATCAGCGCATGAATGTCGTGGGTACCTTCGTAGGTATTGACCGCTTCCAGGTTCAGCATGTGCCGGATCACGTGAAACTCGTCGGCGATGCCGTTGCCGCCATGCATGTCACGGGCCACGCGGGCAATGTCCAGGGCCTTGCCGCAGTTGTTGCGCTTCATCAGGGAGACGATCTCCGGCGCGGCCTGGCCGGCATCAATTAGGCGGCCCAGTTGCAGCGCACCCTGCAGGCCGAGGCTGATCTCGGTCTGCATATCGGCGAGTTTCTTCTGGATCAATTGATTGGCTGCCAGCGGGCGGCCGAACTGATTGCGTTCCAGCGTGTATTTGCGCGCCGCATGCCAGCAAAACTCCGCCGCGCCCATGACGCCCCAGGCGATGCCGTAACGGGCCCGGTTCAGGCAGCCGAACGGCCCGCGCAGTCCGCGCACCTCCGGGAAGGCATTTTCCTCCGGCACAAACACCTCATCCATGGCGATCTCGCCGGTGATGGACGCGCGCAGCGAGAACTTGCCTTCGATCTTCGGCGCCACCAGACCCCTCATGCCCTTATCCAGTATGAAGCCACGAATGGCGGCCGACTCATCCTTGGCCCAGATCACAAACACGTCGGCGATGGGAGAATTGGTGATCCAGGTCTTGTTGCCAGTGAGTTGGAATCCCCCGGGGACCTTCTGCGCCCGGGCCTTCATGCCGCCGGGATCGGAGCCGTGATCGGGTTCGGTGAGGCCAAAGCACCCGACCCATTCGCCGCTCGCCAGTTTCGGCAGGTATTTTTTCCTTTGTGTCTCGGTGCCGTAGGCGTAGATGGGATACATGACCAGGCTGGACTGGACGCTCATGGCCGAGCGGTACCCCGAGTCCACGCGCTCGACCTCGCGGGCGATGAGGCCATAGCTCACATAGTTGACGCCGGCCCCGCCGTACTCGGACGGCAGCGTGGCGCCCAGCAATCCCAGCTGACCCATCTCGGTCAAAATTTCCCGATCGAATTTTTCATGCCGGTGCGCCTCGGTCACGCGCGGCAGTAACTGCTCCTGGCAATAGGCCCGCGCCGCCTGCTGGATCTGGCGTTCGTCATCGCTTAACTGCTGCGACAGGTGCAGGGGATCTTCCCAGTCAAAAGTCCCCTCCACCGTGCCGTGGCCGGAGTGGGTGTGGGGCTGGGGGCTGGTTGCCATGCGCGGCTCCTGATTACTAATTAGTGGTAGGTCGGTCATTCTAAAGACATTTATTTTCTGTTTAAATATTTTAAGTTGTGCGGAAATATGCCATGGTGTCCTCGGGCATCGACCCATAATATAGATGAGATAGTTATTATAACTATATGATTATTAATGAATAACGAATTAAAAGATGTACATGTTGTGGTCACCGGGGGCGCCCGCGGGATTGGCGCGGCCATTGCCGACAGGCTCAATGGCCTCGGCGCCCGGCTCACCTTAATGGGGCGCCAGTTGGACCCCCTGAAAAAGAAATGCACCGAATTGCGCCAGGGGCATCCCATTGCCGTGGATGTCACTGAGGAAGCGGCCGTCGCTGATGCGTTCGTCAAGGCCAGGGAAAAATTCGGGCCGGTGGGGATACTAGTCAACAACGCCGGGGCCGCCAACAGCGCCCCGCTGGACCGGCTTGAACTCAAGGACTGGCAGGACATGCTGGACGTGAACCTGACCAGCGTATTTTTATGCAGCCGGGCGGTATTGCCCGACATGCGCGCGGTCAAATGGGGCCGGATCATCAATGTGTCCAGCACAGCCGGCCTCAAGGGGTATGCCTATGTCACCGCCTATTGCGCCGCGAAACATGGCACCGTGGGATTGACCCGGGCCCTGGCCCTGGAGACGGCGCGCACCGGCATCACGGTCAATGCGGTGTGCCCGGGGTACACCAATACGGAATTGCTGGATGGGGCGCTGGAGAAAATCATGGCGAAGACCGGCATGGATCGCGCCTCAGCGGTCAAACAATTGCAGGCCGTGAATCCACAACAGCGATTCATCGAGCCGGTGGAAGTCGCGGCCACGGTGGCCTGGCTGTGTCTGCCGGGCAGCGAGTCCATCACCGGCCAGGCCATTGCCATTGCCGGCGGCGAGGTCATGTGACGCGGCCCGCACCGGAACCGGCGCAGGTCACGCAAGCCCTGACAGGCAAGCAGTCGTTGCGTCTGTGGCTGCGATTGCTGGCCTGCGAAAACATCATTGAGAACCGGCTGCGTACGGCGCTGCGCGATCGCTTTAACGTCACGCTGCCGCAGTTTGATGTGCTGGCGGAACTGGAATATCTCGGCAAGCCGCTGACCATGACTGATTTGTCCAAGCGCCTGATGGTATCCAATGGCAACGTCACCGGCGTCGTCGATCGGCTGGTCCGTGATGGACTCGTGGAACGGCAACCGTCGGAGTCGGATCGGCGCGTGAACCTGATCTCACTGACGCCCCGGGGCCTGGAATTGTTCCGGGAGATGGCCACGCAGCACGAGCAATGGGTGGCGGGCATGTTTTCCGACCTGGGCGCCGACGAAGTCAGCCAATTGGGCACCCTGCTCAACCGCGCCCATGAATTTCTGAAATCCAGGCAGTGGGAGAAACTCAGCCCATGAACCCGAACAAATTTTCTCCGGCGCATTTCCTGTGGCAATACTCCGATGGCGTCGCCACCATCACGCTCAACCGGCCGGAGCGCAAGAACCCACTTACTTTTGAAGCTTATGCGGAATTGCGTGACACGTTCCGCGCCCTGCCCTGCACGGATGAGGTGAAGGCCGTGGTCATCACCGGGGCCGGCGGTAATTTCTGCTCTGGCGGAGACGTGCACGAGATCATCGGCCCGCTGACGAATAAGGACATGAAGGGCCTGCTGGAATTCACGCGCATGACCGGGGACCTCGTCAACGCCATGATCCATTGCCCGCAGCCGATAATCGCCGCCGTTGACGGTGTTTGCGCCGGCGCCGGTGCGATCCTCGCCATGGCCAGTGATCTGCGTTTCGGCACACCGGCTGCAAAAGTCGCGTTTTTGTTCACGCGTGTCGGTCTGGCTGGCTGCGACATGGGCGCCTGCGCCATGCTGCCGCGCATCATCGGCCAGGGACGCGCGGCTGAACTCCTGTACACCGGGCGCAGCATGTCCGGCGAGGAAGGAGAGCGTTGGGGTTTCTACAATCGCCTCTGCCCGGCGGAGGAATTATTGAAATCCGCGCGCGACATGGCCGCGGAACTGGCGCGTGGTCCCACCTTTGCCCATGGCATCACCAAGACCATGCTGCGGCAGGAATGGAACCTTGCGCTGGAACAGGCGCTGGAGGCTGAGGCCCAGGCACAGGCCCTCTGCATGCAAACCGCTGATTTCAAGCGCGCCTATGAGGCCTTCGTGGCGAAACAGAAACCGGTCTTCAAGGGCGACTGATGGCCGATCAGAGTTTTCTGGGCTGGCCGTTTTTCACCGACGCGCACCGCCAATTGGCAGCGGACCTGGAGGCCTGGGCGGTCAAGCATCTGGGCCACGTGGATCATGGAGACGTAGACGAGGCGTGCCGCAAGCTGGTTGCCGCATTGGCCAGGGGCGGATGGCTCAACCACAGCGCGCCGACTCCCGACACTACCGGCGCGCACCCGCTCGACGTGCGCACCCTGTGCTTGATCCGGGAGACGCTGGCGCGCCATTCCGGGCTGGCGGATTTTGTCTTTGCCATGCAGGGACTGGGCAGCGGGTCCATCGCCTTGTCCGGTTCGCCCGCGTTGAAGGAAAAATATCTGCCGGCGGTGCGCAACGGAACGGCTATCGCCGCCTTTGCACTGTCCGAACCAGTGGCCGGCTCTGACGTTGCGGCGTTGACCACGACCGCGACGCTGGAGGGTGAGCATTACGTCATCAACGGCGAGAAGACCTGGATCTCCAACGGCGGCATTGCGGATTTCTACACGTTGTTTGTGCGTACCGGCGAGGGCCCCGGTGCCAAGGGGTTGAGCGCCATCGTCGTGGATGCGGATACCCCCGGCCTCAAGGTTACGGAACGCATAGAGGTTATCGCGCCGCATCCGTTGGCCACGCTGAGATTCGAAAATTGCCGCGTCCCGCGCGGCCAGTTACTGGGGCAGCCCGGCGCCGGTTTCAAGATCGCCATGGCCACACTGGACGTATTCCGTTCCAGCGTCGGCGCCGCGGCACTGGGATTCGCCCGCCGCGCCCTCGATGAAACACTGCGCCACACCACGTCGCGCCAGTTGTTCGGTGCACCGCTTTCCGATCTGCAAATGACCCAGGGCAAGATCGCCGACATGGCCGTGGCCATCGACGCGTCGGCATTGCTGGTCTATCGCGCCGCGTGGACCCGGGATTGCGTTGCCGATCGCGTAACCCGCGAGGCGGCCATGGCGAAACTGTTCGCCACCGAGTCCGCGCAGGAAGTCATCGACCAGGCTGTGCAATTGTTTGGCGGGAAGGGTGTCACCCGCGGCGAAAAGGTTGAAGAGTTATACCGGGAGATCCGCGCCTTGCGGATCTATGAAGGCGCCTCCGAGGTGCAGAAACTGGTTATTGCACGGCAGGTGATCGGTTCAGTAAATTGAAAAAGCGGAGTTGCCGGCGCTGATTGGCCGGTCTGCCCGGTGTCCACTCCGCTTAATCTCGCCGCACGTCGTGTGCGGCTCGAATCGGGTTCCGCGCGCTTCACCTTCCCTGGTTACGCGCGCTCCACACGACGCTGCGTGAACACCGGGCAGACCGGCCACTCAGCATAATCTGCACCAGTCATTCAGCTTCTCAGCGACTGGATTATTTCCGCCATGATTGAAACGGCAATTTCCGCCGGCGAACTGGCGTTGATATTCAGGCCCACCGGGCCATGTATCCGGTTCAAATCCGCGTCCGTGAAGCCCTGCTCCCGCAAACGCGCCAGCCGGGCGGCCTGGTTTTTCCGGCTGCCCAGCGCGCCGATATAGAACGCCTCCGATTTCAGCGCCGCCGCCAGCGCGGGGTCATCCA
Organism: uncultured Enterobacteriaceae bacterium; assembly: GCA_964394115.1. GTDB lineage: Bacteria > Pseudomonadota > Gammaproteobacteria > Eutrophobiales > Eutrophobiaceae > 2-02-FULL-61-13. Next base: position 6,326 of record CAYMXG010000084.1, read on the forward strand.
GCTTCGGATCATGGGAGAGCGCCACCACCGCCGTGCGCCGGTCGGGCCGCAGTGCGGCCATGGCCTGTTCCGGCCAGTCGGTCTTCAGGGTCATCGCGGGGAAACGTTCTGCGGCGGCGAAGGCCGTCCGGGGATCCACGATGGTCACGCCGTAGTGACAGGCCTGCGCCTGTGCGGCAAGGTATTGTGCGATATGTACCGCACCGATGATGATCACGCGCGGCGGTGGATTGAATACCTGGATGAACAGATCGCCCGACTCCGAGGGGAACACTGCACACCGGTTGGATTTTGCCGCCGCGCGCACAGAGGCAGCGTCCGCGCCGGATACACCCCACCCTGCCGGTTGATCAAGCGCCACCAACCGCTGCGCACCCCCGGGGAGATTCGTCAGCAATGCCATGGGCGTGCCGGAGTCCTGTGCCGCGAGGATGCGCTCAAATATCTCGCGCGGCATGCCGCCGGCGCCGGCCAGCGCCTGCACATGGATGCGCACCGTCCCGCCGCAGGCGAGACCCACTTCCCATGCGCGTTCGTTGGTGATGCCGAATTCCAGCAGCGCAGGTGTGCCCGTGGTCATGACCTCCTGCGCCGATTCAATCACCGCCGTCTCCACGCAACCGCCGGAAACCGATCCGGCAAACTGGCCGCCCTCCGCGACCACCAACTGACTGCCTGCCGGACAGGGCGACGAGCCCCATGTGCCCACCACCGTGGCCAGCGCAACCCTGTGCCCGTCGTCGAGCCAGTTGCGGGCGATATCCAATACTCCACTGGTCATTCCACTGCCTCCGCACAAAAATCCTGGCAAAGGGAAGGGCCCCTTGCTGACGTGCATGGTACGTGTTCGGCAAAGCGAGGCAAAGACGCGCCGGGCCGAATTGAGCCTGTCCGTGCAGCGTGTTTAAATGCGCCGTCCCCACCCTGGAATGACATCATGAGACGGTTTCTGAAATGGCTCGGCGCCGGTTTCGGCGCACTGGTGCTGATTGCGGCCGTGCTGGCCATCAACGCATTCTATTTCCGCCCCATCAGCATCCGGGTCTTCTATGAGACCGCCTTCATCAAATTCATGTTCCATGACCCGGAAACCCTGAGTTACATGCGCGTCCTGGAGCCCATGGGACTCACCTTCCACAACAATGACCTGACCGACGTTTCCCCGGCCGCCACGGAAATCAACAACCGCCTCATCGAGGAGAATTATCACACGCTGCAAAAGTACGACCGCAGCAAACTGAGCGAGGCCGACGCGCTGTCCTACGACATTCTTGCGTGGTACCTGCAAAACCAGATGGACGGACTGAAGTACACCTGGCATGGCTACCCGGTCAACCAGATGTTCGGTGTCCAAAATGGACTGCCGCGATTCATGGCCAGTATCCATTACATCGGCTCCGTGGGCGATGCCCGGGATTACATTGAGCGGCTGTCAAAATTCGGCGTTAAATTTGATCAGTTACTTGAAGATCTGAAGCTGCGCGAAGGCAAAAAGATCTTGCCGCCCCGTTTCACCATTGAGCGCGTGCTGGATGAGATGAGGGGATTTCGCGGTCAGGCAGCGAAGGAAAATGTGTTGTACACATCCCTGGTGGATCGCCTCAAGGAGGTCGAAGGGTTGGACGAAGGTACCCGCGCTGCGCTGGCGCAGCAGGCGCTGGATCAGATCGAGAATACTGTGTGGCCGGCCTATGACCGTCTGATCGCCTATTTCGAGCACCTGGAGCATTCCGTCACCACCAATCATGGCGTATGGATGCTGCCTGATGGCGACAACTACTACGACTACATGCTGCGCCAGAACTCGACCACCACCATGACCGCGGATCAGATCCATGATCTGGGCCTGTCCGAGGTGGCGCGCATTCAGGCGGAGATGGACGCCATACTTGCGGCGGAGGGTTACACGGAAGGCAGCGTCGCGGAACGCATGCTCAAGCTGAACGAGGAAGAGCGCTTTCTTTATCCCGATACAGACGAAGGCCGCGCGCAAATCCTGAAGGGCTACGCGGCCATCATCGAGGAAATCAATGCCGGCATGCCGAAGTACTTTGGCCGCCTGCCGAAATCACCGGTCAAGGTGGAACGCGTGCCGGTATTCAGCGAAAAAGGCTCCTCCGGGGCCTATTACCAGGCGCCGTCCATGGACGGCAAACGCCCCGGGGTGTTCTACGCCAACCTGCGCTCGGTCAAGGAGCATCCGC
>CAYMXG010000085.1:0-8485 GCA_964394115.1 uncultured Enterobacteriaceae bacterium
GTCTTCCTGGATTGCGAAGACGCGGTGATTCCGGATGACAAGCCGCAGGCGCGCAAGAACATCATCCAGGCGCTGAACGAGATCAACTGGCGCGGCAAGGTCATGTCAGTGCGCATCAACGGCCTGGATACACATTATATGTACCGGGACGTGGTCGATATCTTGGAGCAGGCCGGCGACAAGCTGGACACAATCCTGATCCCGAAGGTGGGCACGGCCTCGGATGTGTACATGGTGGACTGCATGCTGACGCAGATCGAAGTTGCCAAGGGACTGAAAAAGCGCATCGGCATTGAATGCCTGATCGAAACCGCGCTCGGTGGCGCGAATGTCATGTCCATCGCCCAATCCAGCAAACGCCTTGAGGCGTTGCATTTCGGCGTCGCGGATTACGCCGCCAGTCTGCGCGCGCGCACGGTCGTTATCGGCGGGCTGAATCCGGATTATCCCGGGGACCAGTGGCATGCCGCGCTGGTGAACATGGTGACCGCCTGCCGTGCCTACGGCCTGCGCGCCATTGACGGGCCATTTGGGGATTTCAGCGATCCGGAGGGATACAAGCTCGCGGCACGCCGTGCTGCAGCACTGGGTTACGAAGGCAAATGGGCCATCCATCCGAGCCAGATACCACTGGCAAATGAGATCATGTCGCCGCCCGAGGCCGAGGTGAACCGCGCGCAGCGCGTGCTGGTGGCACTGGAGGAGGCGGCGAAGGCGGGCAAGGGCGCAGCGCAACTGGACGGCAAGATGATCGACGCAGCGTCCGAACGCATGGCCCGCAATATTGTGCGGCAGGCGGAATTGATTGCAACAAAAACGTGAAGGGTGAAGCGTGAAAGTGACCTGTTCCGCCGTCTTTTACGCGATACGCTTCACGAGATACCATTTTCCGGTAATGCCGCAATTTGAATTTGTCATTCCGGGCGCAGCGAGGAATCTTGCTGGATTCCTCGCTGCGCCCGGAATGACAAACTGAAACACTACCCATTTTCCAGGAGACTTGATCCATGGATATTCATGAATATCAGGCGAAGGAAATACTTTCCGACTTCGGTGTGCCCATCCCGCGCGGCGGGCTGGCCTACAGCCCGGAGCAGGCGGTCTACCGCTCGCACGAGATTGGCGGTGAAAAATGGGTGGTAAAGGCCCAGATCCATTCCGGCGCGCGTGGCAAGGCCGGTGGTATCAAGATGTGCGCCAGCGATGACGACATCTGGAACGCAGCCGATGACCTGCTGGGCAAGCGCCTGATCACGAAACAGACCGGGGCGCGCGGCAAGGTCGTGCATCGCCTGTATGTGGAAGAGGCGCGCGAGATAGCCAAGGAGTATTACATCGGCTTCGTCCTGGATCGCCAGAAGGAGCAGGTCGCGATCGTGGCGTCCGCCGAAGGCGGCATGGAAATTGAAGAAATTGCCCACTCGAAGCCGGAATCCCTGGTGAAGGTGGCGGTGGAGCCCGCGGTCGGCATGCAGCCGTTCCAGGCGCGCGAGATTGTGTTCAAGCTCGGGATAGACAAATCGCTGGTCAGCCAGGCGGTATCGACGCTATTGGGTTGCTACCGGGCGTTCCGGGACATGGACGCAACGATGGTCGAGATTAATCCACTCGTGGTCACCGGCGACGGGCACCTGCTGGCGCTGGACGCGAAGATGGCGTTCGATGACAACGCGCTGTTCCGGCGCGCCAACATCTCCGAGTTGCGCGATAAGTCGCAGGAGGATCCGCGCGAGATGAAGGCGGCGGATCGCGGCCTCAGCTACGTGGGACTGGAAGGCAACATCGGCTGCATCATCAATGGCGCTGGCCTGGCCATGGCCACCATGGACATCATCAAGCTGGCCGGCGGCGAGCCTGCCAATTTCCTCGACATCGGCGGCGGTGCATCGCCGGATCGCGTGGCCAAGGCGTTCAACCTGGTGCTGTCCGACGGCAACGTGGAAACCATCCTGGTGAACATCTTCGCCGGCATCAATCGCTGCGATTGGGTCGCCGAAGGCATTGTGCAGGCGGTCAGCAAGATTGATCTCAAGATCCCGCTGATAGTGCGGCTTGCCGGCACCAACGTTGAACAGGGGCGCAAGATATTGAAGGACAGCGGCCTGCCCATCATCACCGCGGAGTCGCTGAAGGAAGCGGCCGAGAAGGCCGTCGCCGCCTGGAAGAAGCACACCGGAAAGTAAGGAGACTGAAGCATGGCAATTCTGATCGACAAGACCACCCGTGTGCTGGTGCAGGGCTTTACCGGCCAGATCGGTACTTTTCATTCGAAGGAGATGATGGATTACGGCACCAATGTTGTCGGGGGCGTGACTCCCGGCAAGGGCGGCAGCAAGCACCTGGATCGGCCGGTATTTGACACGGTCAAACAGGCTGTGGCCGCCACCGGCGCCAATGCCAGCATCGTGTTCGTGCCGCCCCCGTTCGCCGCCGACAGCATCATGGAAGCGGCAGATGCGGGCATCAAGTACTGCGTCTGCATCACCGATGGCATCCCGGCCCACGACATGATCCGGGTCAAGCGCTACATGCGCCGCTACAAGGCGGAGGACAAGATGGTCCTGACCGGCCCCAACTGCGCCGGCACCATCAGCCCCGGAAAATGCATGATGGGCATCATGCCCGGTCACATTTACCAGGAAGGCAACGTCGGCGTCATTGGCCGTTCCGGGACGCTGGGTTACGAGGCCGCCGCGCAAATGAAGGCACTGGGCATGGGCATTTCCACGAGTATCGGCATCGGCGGTGACCCCATCAACGGCAGCTCCTTCATGGATCACCTGGCGCGCTTTGAAGCGGATCCCGAGACCAGGGCCATTGTCATGATCGGCGAGATCGGCGGGCCCCAGGAAGCGGAAGGCGCCCGTTTCTACAAGGACAACATGAAGAAGCCGGTTATCGGTTATATCGCCGGCCTGACCGCACCCAAGGGACGGCGCATGGGCCATGCCGGCGCCATCATTTCCGCGTTTGGGGAGAGCGCTGCGGAAAAAGTGGAGATCCTGCAGGAATGCGGGGTGACCGTGGTATCGAGCCCGGCGGAGTTTGGAGAAACCGTGCAGAAGGTGCTGGCGAAGTTATGAAGCATGGACAACGCACCGTATCTCGTATCACGTCGTTCGTGAAGCGTGAAGCGTGAAGCGTAAAAGAAAGCCTGATCAGCCTGTTCTGACTTTCACTAGATACGCTTCACGAGCTACGAGATACGGTCTTTTGCGAGACACGAGATGCAGCCCAGTTAAGGAACAGCAATGACCAAGCCTAAAGTCATAGTCACCCGCAAATGGCCGGCACAGGTGGAGGCCGGGCTGCAGAAGGAATTCGATGTCGAATTGAATCAGTCCGACAAGCCGATGACTGCGGCGGAACTCAAGGCGGCGCTCGGCCGCTGTGACGGGTTTTGCCCGACGGTATCCGACAGCATCAATGCGGACGTGCTGGCCGCGGAGCCGTTGCGCGCCAAAATCATCGGCAGCTACGGCGTCGGCTTTAATCACATCGACCTGGATGCTGCCAAGGCGCGCAGCCTGGTGGTGACCAACACGCCGGAGGTGCTGACCGATTGCACGGCGGATCTGGCCATGACCCTGATGCTGATGGTGGCGCGCCGTGCCGGCGAGGGTGAGCGGCATGTGCGCAACGGCCAGTGGACCGGTTGGCGCCCCACGCACATGATGGGCACCAAGGTCACCGGCAAGGTGCTCGGACTGATCGGATTCGGGCGAATCGCCCGTGCCATGGCGCACAAGGCTCACCATGGGTTCGGCATGAAAATCATATTCAACGATCCGTTTCCGCCGCCGGCGGAAGTGCTGCGTGAAACGCAGGCCCAGGCACGGCCAACGGTCGAAGACGTGCTGCGTGAAGCGGATTTCGTATCGCTGCATTGTCCCGGCGGCAAGGAAACCCACCACCTGCTGAACCAGGCGCGCCTGCAGCTCATGAAATCCGGCGCCTTTTTGATCAATACCGCGCGCGGCGATGTCGTTGATCCGGCCGCGCTCGTGGACGCGCTGCGCAAGGGTGTCATTGCCGGTGCGGGCCTGGACGTCTACGAAGGCGAACCCAAAGTGCCTGCCGATCTTGTCGGCATGGAAAATGTCGTGCTGCTGCCGCACCTGGGCAGCGCCTCCACGGAGACGCGGGTTGCCATGGGCATGCGCGTGCTGGAAAACCTGTGCCTGTACTTTGCCGGCAAAGCGCCGCGTGATCGCGTTGCGTGAATGACCGCAAACCAGGTTCCCTGAACGCGGTCGACGTCGCCGCCGCCACGGTTGATCTGGATGCGGCGGCTGCGGAGTACGCCGGACAGTTGTCCGCGCTGCTGCGCGAAGAATGGCTGGCGGTAATAGGAGTGCGCAGCCCGGCCATTCTCCCCATCATCAATGGGGCGGAAAGCCTGCCGGAGGATGACAGCCCGAAACTGCTGGCTGCGCTCCAGGCCTGGGGCATCTGGTTCCAGCTGCTCAATATCCTGGAAGAAAACACCGCCATGCGCCGCCGGCGCCAGACCGAGAAGGAACTGGGCCTGGAGCATGTGCCGGGGACCTATTCCCATGTCTTTGCCGAGGCGCGTGCCAGCGGGATCCCGGTGGCCCGGGTCCAGTCCCTGCTCGACGAATTGCTGATCACGCCGACGCTGACCGCGCATCCCACCGAGGCCAAACGCGTCACCGTGCTGGAGATCCACCGGCGCATCTACGTGCTGTTGTACGAACTGGAAAGCACGCGCTGGACCGGGCGTGAGCGGACCCAGTTTCTGGCCGGGTTGCGCTCCGAGATCGATTTGCTCTGGCTCACCGGCGAACTGCGGCTGGAAAAGCCATCGGTGGCGCAGGAAGTGTCCTGGGGCCTGCATTTCTTTGAGCAAACCCTGTACGAGCGGGTGCCGGAGACGCAGGAGCGCCTGGAATGGGCGTTGCAGCAACATTATCCGGGGCATGATTTTCGTATCCCGGCGTTTTTCCAGTTTGGCTCCTGGATCGGCGGCGACCGGGACGGCAACCCTTTTGTCACCAACGCCGTGACCGACGCGACATTGCAGAGCAACCGCCGCGCCGCGTTCAATCATTACCAGCGGCAGCTGGCGCGTCTGCTCCAGCACCTCAGTATCTCCCGTCATGCGATCAACGCACCCGGTTTCTTCGACCGGGAACTGGCGCGCCTGTTGCGCGAAAATCCCGAGGGGGAAATGCTGGCCCGGCGCAATCCTGGCGAGCTGTTCCGCCAGTATGTAGCGTGCATGATCGAAAAGTTGCGCCTCACCCAGGAGGGTTCCGGCCCGGGCTATCGCACCGCCGATGAGTTGCTGCAGGACCTGCGCCACATGGAGCGCGCGCTGCGGGAAGCCGATTGCGCGCCACTTGCCCTGGCATTGGTGACGCCGTTGCGGCGCGAGGTCGAGGCCTTCCGTTTTTGCACAGTCCGGCTGGACCTGCGCGAGAACAGCACGGTGACAACGCAGGCGCTGCAAAGTATCTGGCGCGTGCAGAATCCGGGCGTCGAACCGCCGCTGTTGGAGTCCGGGACCTGGCGCAACTGGTTGCAGGAGGAATTGGCCCGCCCGCTGGACGCATTGCCCGAATTCCAACCGGGAGATGAAGCGGCGCAGTCGCTGCCGGGGCTGCTGCAGCTGGTGGCCACGCGCCGTTCACAACTGGATCGGGAGGCGGTTGGGCACTTCATTTTGAGCATGACGCGGTCCGAGGCCGATGTGCTGGGTGTCTACCTGTTGGCGAAATACACCGGAAATTTTGCCGACGCGCAAGGCGTCGAGCATTGCCTGCTGCCCATTGTGCCGCTATTTGAAACCATTGCTGATTTGCAGGCCGCGCCGGGCATCATGAAGAACCTGCTGCAGGTACCCGTGGTGCGGCGTTCGGCCAAATACCAGGGTGGATCCCAGGAGGTCATGATCGGTTATTCGGATTCCAACAAGGACGGCGGATTTGTGACGTCCAATTGGGAGCTGTACCGCGCCCAGTCCGCGCTGACCCGCGTCGGCGCCCACGCCGGCATTCCGATCTCCTATTTCCATGGCCGCGGCGGCTCCGTCAGCCGCGGCGGCGCACCCACCGGGCATGCCATTGCCGCGCAGCCGGCGGGTTCCATCCACGGACGCATGCGCACCACTGAACAGGGCGAGGTGGTATCGTCAAAATATGCCAACAAGGGCACGGCCCAGTACCAGATGGAATTGCTGGCGGCGAGCGTGTTGGCGCACACGCTGAAATCCCTGGATGAAAAAGAGCTGCAACCCAATCCGGAGTTTCAGGAGGCGCTGGATGCGCTGTCCAACCTGGCCTTCACCTGCTATCGCGGACTGGCCGAGGTCGTCGGACTGGTGGATTACTACAATGCGGCCAGCCCGGTCGAGGAGTTGGTGCAGTTGAACATCGGTTCCCGGCCGGCACGCCGGTTCGGGGCCAAATCGCTGCACGACCTGCGCGCCATTCCCTGGGTGTTCGCCTGGACCCAGAATCGGCACCATGTCCCGGCCTGGTACGGCCTGGGCAGCGCCATACGCAGTTTTCTGGATGTGCGCGGTGCCGACGGCCGGGAATTGTTGCGGCATATGTTCGCCGAATCACGCCTGTTCCGCCTGGTCATTGATGAGGCGGAGAAGTCCCTGTGTTTTGTGGATCTGGATGTGGCGCGCAGCTACGCGGAACTCCTGGCGGACGTGGAGTTGCGGGAGCGGATATTCGGCATGGTGGAGCGTGAATATGCGCTGACCTGCAGCCAGGTACTGGATCTGACCGGTGATACCCGCCTCGGGCAAAGGTTTCGAAAATTCAGCCGCAAACTCCAGCGCCGTGGCCAGATACTGAAACAGGTTGGCCTGGTGCAGTCGCGGCTGGTGCGCCGTTTCCGTGATCGCAAGGATCACACCGACCTTATCCCGCTGTTGCTATCCATCAATTGTGTCTCCTCAGGGTTGGGTTGGACTGGTTAGCCTCCAAACCCGACGGGCGTGCCCGCCGCAGCGCAACACAATCCATGCTGCATCGCGAATTGACCACTTCAAGCTATTGAGCCATATAGAAATAATTTCTGTTGCAGTGCACCAATATCGGAATAGAATCATAGGCGACAATTTCGCCATTTTCCGAGGTTTTTGATGATGCAGATCCAGAACAAGGTCGCTGTGGTCACCGGCGCCGCCAGCGGTATCGGCCGGGCGGTATCCCTGGAACTGGCGCGGCGCGGCGCCAAAAAGATCGCCATGGTGGACCTGTCAGACCAGGTCGAGATTGCCGCGGCCCAGGTCAACAATGAAGTGGATCAAAGCGTGACAGTGGCGTTTCGCGGCGATGTGACCCAGGAGTCGTTCCGTACGCATGTGTACGATGAAATGGCAACCCGCCACGGAGTCATGCAGATTTGCGTCCCGGCGGCCGGCGTCACCCGCGATGCGCTGGCGGTCAAGGTCGACAAGGACACGTCCAAGGCGAATATCTACCCGGTGGAACATTTTCGCCAGGTTATCGAAGTCAACCTCATCGCCCCGGTCTACTGGGCCATGGAAATGGTGGCGCGCATCGCCGAGGATCGATCACGGCGCGGATTGAAGCGCTGGCACGCGGAAGAGCATGTGCAGGGGACCATCATCTTTATCGGTTCCGTCTCGTCCCAGGGCAACAAGGGTCAGATTTCCTATGCCTCCACCAAGGCGGGACTGGAAGGCGCGGCGGCCACGCTGTCCAAGGAAGCCATGTTTCACGGCGTGCGTTGCGGGGTCATTCATCCCGGTTTCACCAACACCCCAATGGTGCGCGCGCTGGGCGAAGAGTTCATAGATCGCAATATTCTTCCCGCGACGCAGTTGGGCAGGCTGATACAGCCGGAGGAAATTGCCGACGCCATTTGTTTCATGATCTCCAATTCCGCCATCAGCGGGACGTTGTGGGCCGATGCAGGCTGGCATCCTCTGCCGGTCTGAACCGGGGATCGCAGCAGCGATTGTCGACTTGGCGAACTGTTAACCAGCCGGAAATATGGTTTCAGTACCGGAGCAGACTGCCAACGGCACCATCCGTCACGAAGGTGACGCGGCCCGTATCTTCTTTGACGGATACTGGATCCGCTACTACGCACCCCCCGAGGACACCCCCGCCGCCAAGCGCAAGCTGCTGATCTCCCTGGCACGGCGCGTGTTTCATCACACTGAACCAGGTATCAACACGCCGGGCGAGAGGCTGGCATTGGCCCGCAGCGCCTACGACGCGGAAACCGATCCGGTGCGCAAGCGCGTCAACGGAGCCATGCTGGCCGGCGCGCTCTTCAACCGCGCCATCGACATCCTTACCGTCATGTCGGAACTTGCCAACGACGGCGTGGCATTGAAGAACGACAATCCGGTCATGATCGAATGCGAGCAGTGTCTGCGCGATGCCGCCAGCTTTGGCAAAATGGTGAAGCATTACAGCGGGGAAGAGGGTATCGACGAGTTGTGGGGCGAACCCCTGAAGGCGTTCCTGGTGCC
>CAYMXG010000086.1:0-8419 GCA_964394115.1 uncultured Enterobacteriaceae bacterium
CGGCCGCCTAGGCTGTGCCGATAACTGCTGCCGTGATGCCGGCTGTCAAGCCGGTGCCAAAGTCCCCCGCCAATGCGGCCGGGATGAATTTGAAGCTGGACGCGAAATTGCCCGTAAGTCCTCGCTGATTAATACGATTGATTTCAAATAAATTCTGAGTAAGCCGATTCCGCGGTTGTTAGAGGACGGCAGAAAATTGCTCCTGCATTTTCTGCCAGTACGTCCATGTACATCGCCGCTTGCATGCTCCCTGCACAAGCGGCGTACCGTACGTCCATGTACATAAAAAAAGCCCCGCATAAGCGGGGCCTTTTCAGGTTCTTTACGAAACCTTTTACTTTTTCATCATGTCCTCAACAATCTTGTCCAGACGGCTCTTCTGATCGTTGCAGCAGCTCTGGGCAGCATCGGCAGAAGACTGGGCTGAACGGGCAGCTTCCATGGCGGCATTTGCGGCAGCCATGGCAGCGTCGGCGCGGGACTGAGCGGCGGCGGCTGCAGACTGGGCATTGGATGCCATGGTCTTGACTTCGGCGAGCTGTTCAGTGGTTGCGCAACCACCAGCCATTGCCAGGACTGCGGCAATGACGCCAGCCTTGATTAAGGTATTTTTCATTTTTTCATTCTCCTAAAGGGGTTCTTATCCAAGATTTACTGAATTTCCAGTTTTAAAACTGCACGAACGACTCCCGTCCGTTGGCACATTATATACCCAGATTTCCTGCAATGTCGTGCACCGGGGGGGTGGGGCTGAAAAGAGTTGGCGGGCGGCTTCCGGCCCCGGTTCAGCGGCCGAATCGCATCGGGGGATGGCGGGAGCGCTGCGGGTGTTGCTCCACGGTAAACTCCGCCAGGGCCTGTTCAAAGCCATGGACCTGCTTTGCCTTGCAGTAGTCCGTAATCCAGGCCATGACCTGGTCCAGGTCCTTGCCGGCACCGATGTTGTAGGTGTCCTCCTTCAAGGCGTCATAGGCGGTCAGGTACCCCATGACAAAATCCCGGTACGCTTCATTGCCCGGTTGTCCCTGGGCCTGGGTGAAGTGAAAGCAGGATTTGGCCCCAACACCCCAGACCGCGTAGTTGCCGTCCTTGTCGGCAGCCAGGGTCGGCACTGGACAGGCGAGTGAGCACAGCAGGGTAACCACAGCAAAATTTGTGAACTTGATCACAGATCATTTCTCCAGAATTGGATTACGGAGCGAGCTGCCCCGGGCGCTTCGAAAATTATTGGCGGTGGAACGGCATCGGCCGGCCGGAAAACTGCGACTTCAGAAACTCCATCTGATCGGCCAGAATGCGCCGGTTGGACAGGGCCAGATATTCAGCCCAGTTCGGGACATAGGGCACCGCCAGCAACGGCATGCTTGATTCTTCCGGCCCGCGATTTCCCTTGCGGGTGTTGCAATGCCGGCAAGCGGTCACGACGTTGGACCAGCGATCATGCCCGCCGCGGGACATGGGGATGACGTGGTCGCGGGTCAGGTGCGATTCATCGTACTGCCCGCCGCAATACATGCACAGGTGGGCGTCGCGCAGGAACAGTTCGCGATTGGTCAGCGGCGGGATGACGCGCTTGGTGCGCTTGCGCAACGTCGAACGCTTTACCGCGACGATGGAATTGACGTCGACCACGGAGCGATCGCCGGTGCGACGGCAGATGCCGCCGTGAAACGTGAACACCTGGTCGCCGGCGGTCCAGGCGACCATGTCGCGGCTGTACAGGCAGACCGCGTCCTGCCACGGGATCCACGTCACCGGGGTGCCGGCGGTATCCAGTCGTAAGATCAGGGGCGTCATGTTCTAATCCGGGCCAAATTCATGCCAATTCGTGCAAGTTTCCAATTCTCATTCAGAATGTAACACGAGATCAAGTTATTAGCCCACGGATGTCAGGGAAAACTCCAATGCGCGGCCTCACCCGGCTGATCGAAATCATGAAACAACTTCGCGATCCCGAGTCTGGCTGCCCCTGGGACCGGGAGCAGACCATTCCTTCCATCCTGCCCTACACCCTGGAAGAGGTGTACGAACTGGCGGATGCCATTGAACGCGATGATTCCACTGCCATCCGCGACGAACTGGGCGACCTGTTGTTTCACCTGGTGTTCTATGCGCGCATGGCGGAGGAATCCGGCCGGTTCGATTTTGACGCGGTGGCGGAGGGTGTCGTCGCCAAGCTGGAGCGCCGCCACCCCCATGTTTTTGGTGATGCCCGCGTGGACAGTGCCGCGGCGCAATCCGTGGCCTGGGAAAAACTGAAAGCGGGGGAACGGCGCGCGGCCGGCGCCGAGCCGCGATTCCTGGCAGGCGTTGGCACAGCCATGCCGGCCATGTTGCGCGCACACAAATTGCAAAAGCGCGCCGCCAGCGTGGGCTTCGATTGGACCGAGCCCGGTCCGGTGCTGGCCAAGGTGGAGGAGGAACTTGGCGAGATCAAGGCCGCCATGGCTGCCGGGTCGCCGGCGCAGGTCATTGCCGGGGAGGTGGGGGACCTGTTGTTCGCGGTAATCAATTGCGCCAGGCACCTGGGTGTGGATCCGGAACTGGCGCTCCGTTCCACGAACTCGAAATTCGAGCAGCGCTTTGATGCCATTGAAGCTGAGCTTAAGGCGCGCGGGCAATCCCTGGAGCAGGCCACGCTGGAGGAAATGGAGGTGCTCTGGCAGGCCGCCAAGCATCCCCGCTGATCAAGGTCGTGCGCGGTTACGCTCCAGCGATTGCACAGCGCCGGCATGGTCGAAGGTAATCTCCGTGATCCATGAATTCGATGCCGTGCCCGCGGGAATGTAATACCAGACCTTGTGCAACAGGTTGTGGTTATAGTCCAGGAACAAGGACTCATGATCCGGCGCGCCGACGCGGTACAGCACCTCTGCCTCGCTCATGCCGTTCTTCAGGCGTATGAAGTCACGCATCGGGATCATGTCGGCGCGGGCAGGGGCAATCAGCACGGGCAGCAACGCAAGCGACAGCGCCAGGAACAAGGCCGGGGATGGGGGGCGCGATTGCATGAGGACTTGGACTGATTTGCCGGCGCCTGGGTTCCACACCGGACGGAGCTATACCTCGCCGGCGGTCTTTTCCTTGTCCTTTGCGACCCGCGCATAGGCGTTGTGATTGTGGATGGATTCGAAGTTTTCCGATTCCACCACGTAGGCGGCTATACGTTCGTCGGCGTTAAACCGCGTAGCCACGTCGCGGACCATGTCCTCGACGAAGCGCGGGTTGTCATAGGCCCGCTCCGTCACGTACTTTTCATCCGGCCGTTTCAGCAACCCATAGAGTTCGCATGACGCCTCCTTCTCGACGGCGTCAATCAACTCCTCGATCCAGACGAAGCCGCGGGTGCGCACCAGCACGGTGACGTGTGAGCGCTGATTGTGGGCGCCGCGCTCGGAGATCTCCTTTGAACAGGGGCACAGGGAAGTGACCGGCACGGTGACGCGCACCTGCACCGTGGGGGCGCCGTTTCTTATTTCGCCGATGAAGGCGACTTCGTAGTCCATCAGGCTGCGCACGCCGGATACAGGCGCGGCCTTGTTGACGAAATACGGGAACTTCATTTCGATTTCGCCCGCCACCGCATTCAGCGCCATGGTCATCTCCGTGATCATGCGCTTGAAGGATTCCACCGTGATTTCGTATTCGTGCTGATTCAGGATCTCCACGAAGCGCGACATATGTGTGCCCTTGAAGTTGTGGGGCAGGCTGACATACATGTTGAAGGTCGCGACCGTGTGCTGCTCGCGCCCGGCGCGGTCCCGCACCACCACCGGGTGGCGGATATCCTTGATGCCCACCTGATCGATGGGAATGTGCCGCGTATCCGGGGAGGACTGGATATCGGGGATCTCGCTGGTAATCTTGTGTGCTGGTTGGGTCATGATGCTCGTTCTCTGGAACCAAGACGCATATCCTACTATTTCGCTCAGGCTTTGCGTAGTAGTCAATTGCCCCGGGAAATTATGTAATCCGCAATCCAGCGCAGGCTGTCCGCGGCAGGACCGAACCCGCGCAGTTCCGCCAGTGCCTCATCGTGCATGCGTTGCGCCGCCTGCTTCGCGCCGTCCATTCCCAGCAGCTTGGGATAGGTGGGCTTGTTCTGCGCCGCATCCGAGCCCTGCGGCTTGCCCAGCGTGGCCGTGTCCACTTCCACGTCCAGAATGTCATCCTTGATCTGGAATGCGAGTCCAATGCAATGGGCGTAACGGGACAGGTGCTCGAATTCCGAATCGGTGAGACCGCCATGGCAGAGCGCGCCCAGCTGGACGCTGGCCCGGATCAAGGCGCCGGTCTTGTGCACATGCATGTTTTCCAGTTGCGCCACGGTCAGGTCCCGGCCCACGGCGGCAAGATCAATGGCCTGCCCGCCGGCCATGCCGCGCGAGCCGCTGGCCAGTGCGAGGGTGTTGATCATGCGCACCCGCACCGCCGCGTTCACAGACAGCGCGGGATCGCCGGCCAGGGCCGCAAAGGCGAGGGCCTGGAGCGCATCTCCGGCGAGGATGGCCGTGGCCTCATCAAAGGCACGATGACAGGTGGGTTTGCCGCGCCGCAGATCATCATTGTCCATGGCGGGGAGGTCATCATGAATTAGCGAGTAGGCGTGGATCATTTCCACCGCGCAGGCCGGGGCATCCAGCACCGCGAGCGGCACCGCAAACGCGTCGCCGGCCGCATATACCAGCACCGGCCGGATGCGCTTGCCGCCGCCAAGCACCGCGTAACGCATCGCGTTGTGCAGGGTCTCGGGGACGACAGTGGGTTCCGGCAGCCATGCCGCGAGCGCGATTTCGATGCGGTCCTGATAGTCCCGCACGCGTTTGGAAAACGACATCGTGTCAGTCTTCCGGGCCGTCGGCGCCGGTAAACGGCTTGAGCGCGGCGGTCCCGGCGTTCTGCATCAGGATCTGCACCTTCTGCTCCGCCTCGGACAGTGCCTTCTGGCAGGCGCGGGTGAGTGCGATACCGCGCTCGAACTGGCGCAACGACTCCTCGAGGCTGAGTTCGCCCTGCTCCATTTTCTCCACCAGGGCTTCCAGTTCCCCCAGTGCTTTTTCGAAATCAAATTCGGCTGCTTTTTTGGCCACTGCCGGTCTCCGCTTGCAGGGCTGGCATCTTATCAACTGCGGGATGCGGTTGATAACCGGGCCCGCAGCCTGCCGGCTCCGGGCCATAGGCGGCGGCTATCCTGAAAATCGCAAAATTCAATGACCTGGATCATTGACAGGGGGAGGCCGGTTGATAAGATTCAGGCTCATCTTCACGTCAGTAAAATCAAATGGTTAGGAGGAGTCATCATGGGTCTTAAAGGCAGCAAAACCGAAACAAACCTGAAGGCGGCATTTGCCGGGGAATCCCAGGCCAATCGCCGTTACCTGTATTTCGCCCAGAAGGCGGACGTGGAGGGCTACAACGATGTGGCCGCAGTGTTCCGCTCCACCGCGGAAGGCGAGACCGGCCACGCCCATGGCCACCTGGAATACCTGGAGCAGGTCGGCGACCCGGCCACCGGCAAGCCCATTGGCCCCACCGACAAGAATCTGGCAGCGGCCATTGCCGGCGAAACCCACGAGTACACCGACATGTACCCGGGCATGGCCAAGGCCGCCCGCGATGAAGGTTTTGGCGAGATCGCCGACTGGTTCGAGACACTGGCGAAGGCGGAACGTTCCCATGCGAACCGGTTCCAGAAAGCACTGGATAACCTGAACGGCTGAGGTCGGTCAGCGTGCGGCACAACGAGAGCCGGGCATCACGCCCGGCTCTTTGTTTATGTACATGGACGTACGGTATGCCGCTTGTGTCGGGAACACACAAGCGGCGATGGGGATGAAATCCAGCCATGGCTGACAATCGCGAAGGGTATCGGGAAGGCAGTCTCGAGGCGCCCACGCGCCATCCGATCAACTGGAAGGATCCGGCCTTCCATGACGAGGCCGCGCTGAACCATGAACTCGAGCGCGTGTTCGATATCTGTCACGGATGCCGCCGCTGCGTGAGCCTGTGCAATGCGTTTCCAACACTCTTCGATCTCGTGGACGAATCGAAGACCATGGAAGTGAACGGCGTCGCCAAGTCCGATTATGTCAAGGTCGTGGACCATTGCTATCTGTGCGATTTGTGTTACCAGACCAAGTGCCCCTACGTGCCGCCGCACGAATGGAACGTGGACTTCCCGCACCTGATGTTGCGGGCCAAGGCGGTGAAGCACCGGCAGGGCAAGAGTTCAATCCGGGACAAGTTACTCACGTCCACGGACCTGGTGGGCAACCTGGCCGGCATCCCGGTGGTGTCCGGCGTGGTCAACGCCATGAATCGCAACGGCGTGGCGCGCAAGGTCATGGAGGCCACGCTGGGTGTGCACCACGAGGCCGTCATCCCCGAATATCACAGCGACACGTTGCGCAAGCGCATGGGCCGGCGGCCTGCAGTGGAGATAAAGGCCGAACCAACTGCCGGCACGCGCGGACGAATTGCCGTATTCGCCACCTGCTACGGCAACCGCTGTGCGCCGGACAGCACGGAGGACATGGTCAGGATATTCGAGCACAACGGCGTGCCGGTGACGCTCACCGGGCGCGAGCAGTGTTGTGGCATGCCGAAGATGGAACTGGGCGATCTGGAGGCGGTGGAGCGCGCGAAGAACGTGAACATCCCTGAACTGGCGCGGCTGGTGGATGAAGGCTATGACCTGACCGCTCCGATCCCGTCCTGCGTACTCATGTTCAAGCAGGAACTGCCATTGCTTTTCCCCGGCGACCCGTTGGTGCAAAAGGTCGGGAGGGCGTTTTACGATCCGTTCGAATACCTGATGCTGCGCCACAAGGCGGGCAGGCTGCGCACGGATTTTCGCAATCGGCTCGGGAAGATCAGCTATCACGTGCCCTGTCACCAGCGCGTACAGAAGATCGGGTTGAAGACGCGGGATGTGCTGCAACTGGTGCCGGACACCACCTTTGAAATCATCGAGCGCTGTTCCGGGCATGACGGCACTTACGCGGTGAAGGTGGAATACCACGACATCTCCATGAAGATCTGCCGCCCGGTGGTGGACAAGGTCAAGGGCGCGCAGGCGGACCATTACGTCAGCGACTGCCCGATGGCCGGGGATCAGATCCAGAATGGCCTGCGCGATGGGTCCCATGCCGAATCGCCGTTCAGCCTGTTGCGCCATGCATACGGAATTTAAGCTGCAATGGAAAAACTGAAACGCAGTGAACTTTTTCCCCTGGAACAGTATGCGGAGGAGCGCGCGCAGTTCCGGGCCCAGGTCATGGCGCACAAGCAGAACCGGCGTCTCGGCATTGGTCCCCATGCGACGCTGTATTTCGAGGATCGATTGACCATCCAGTACCAGGTGCAGGAGATGCTGCGCACCGAGCGGATTTTTGAGGCCGCCGGCATCGAGGAAGAACTGGCCGCCTACAATCCGCTCATTCCAGATGGCAGCAACTGGAAGGCCACGTTCATGATCGAGTACGCGGACGAGGCGGAGCGGCGCGTGGCGCTGACCAATATGAAAGGCATCGAAAAAGCGGTATGGATGCGTGTTGAAGGTTGTGAAAACATCGTCCCCATCGCCGATGAAGACCTGGAACGTGAAGACGGGGAAAAGACCTCGGCGGTCCACTTTTTGCGCTTCGAGTTGAGTGCGCCCATGGTCGCGGCGTTGAAGCGCGGCGCGGCGTTATACGC
The DNA here is from genome assembly GCA_964394115.1 of uncultured Enterobacteriaceae bacterium. GTDB lineage: Bacteria > Pseudomonadota > Gammaproteobacteria > Eutrophobiales > Eutrophobiaceae > 2-02-FULL-61-13. The sequence goes on from CAYMXG010000086.1 coordinate 7,699, forward strand.
CGGTATCGACCATCCGGCTTACCAGCACCACGTGCAACTGGTTGCGCAGGCTACCCGTGACAGCCTGATCGCGGATCTGGACGGCTAATCACAATCTCGGTCTGTCACCCCGAACGCAGTTCGGTCATACCGAGTGCTGTTCTGTCATCCCGAGCGTCGCGAGGGATCTTTCTTTTCTCGAAAACAAAGATCCCGCACTACGTTCGGGACGCCTACGGCGGATTTCCCGCACCGCTCGAAATGACAAACCCTTGGGTCCGAAATGACAATTGTGGACCGATACCCTGCGGCAATTCAGTATCACCATTCTTGCGGTATCCTGTCACCCTATGAGCAGCAATTACGACGCCGCAGACATTGAAGTCCTCACCGGGCTGGACCCGGTGCGCAAGCGCCCGGGGATGTATACCGACACGTCCCGCCCCAATCACCTCATCCAGGAAGTGGTGGACAACAGCGTGGATGAGGCCATCGTCGGCCACGCCCGCACCATAAGTGTCACTCTGCACAAGGATGGATCCGCAACTGTCAGCGACGATGGCCGCGGCATGCCGGTGGACAAACATCCTGGCGAAAAGGTCTCCGGCGTGGAAGTCATCCTGACGCGCCTGCATGCCGGCGCCAAGTTCTCCGGCAAGAATTACCGCTTCTCCGGCGGCCTGCACGGCGTCGGCGTCTCCGTGGTCAATGCCCTGTCCAAAAATCTCGAGGTCTGGGTGCG